>CAYQWO010000081.1:0-2899 GCA_964421095.1 uncultured Syntrophaceae bacterium | reverse complement strand
GGCATTTCAGGCACTTAGGTTGAGGGCTTGCTTACCTGCCTGGACAATCTTGGCGATCTCCACGGCCCGCTGGACTACCTCCTTGGCGGTGAAAACGCCGAAGGCATCCTCCATGACCATGTGGCGGACACCTTTATTCGTCTTTCCTTTGCCGTCGAGGCTGGTGAGGGCCAGCCCGCCACGGCCCACGGAGATCATATTGAAGAGAGCAAAGGTGGTATTGAGATTGCTGAGAGTTATTTCCAATCCGCCGTGGCGGAGAAAACCTACCACTAAGCCTGCCCCTACTTTATCTTTCAGCTTCCCCCGGTGAACGTTGCCATAAACAAAAACGCGCATGCGGTCAATCATGTTGGCCATCAGCCCGGACATCCGACCAATGTGCACGGGTGTGGCCAGGATGATGACATCGGCCCGCCCCAGGGCAGGATAGACTTCATCCATCCCATCAGAGATGGCGCAGAATCTCCCTGGAGTCTGATTTTTGATGCACCAGTTGCAGTGCTGACAGCCGGTGATCTGCAAGCCTGAGAGATTCAAGATATCGGTTTGAACTTGGGGGTCCAAAGCCGTGACGCCCAGCGCCTCCTTGAGGAGGGTTTCGGTATTGCCTCCCTTGACCGGGCTGCCAGCGATGCCTAAGATTCGGATCATAAGACCTTTCTCCTTCTTTAAGGGTAAAATTTATATACAACAGTCATTTAGAGGAAGTCTATAAAATAATGAAATTCTTGACTTCGTCCGCAGAAAAAAATATATTGAGTCCATCTGCGCCAGCCAGCCTTTGCCAAGAGATTCGACCTGCGAGGTAAACAAAAATGGCCCTGAACTTTGATCTGACTGAAGAGCAGAATTTGACGCGTCAGGCTGTTCGGGATTTTTCTGAAAAGGAAATCGCTCCCCTGGCCCAGGAGTTAGACGAGAAAGAAGAGTTCTCGGTCGAGCTGACCCTGAAAATGGGCGAACTGGGGCTCCTGGGTTGCTTTGTGTCGGAGAAATACGGGGGCTCCAATATGGGTTACATCGCTTACATTATCGCGGTCGAAGAGCTGGCCAGGGTCGATGGGTCCCAAGCAGCCACGGTCGCTGCTGGAAATTCCCTCGGGATCGGGCCCGTCTATTATTACGGGAATGAAGAGCAAAAGAAGGAATGGCTGCCCAAACTCTGCTCGGGCAGGATGCTGGCTGCTTTCGGCCTCACTGAACCCCAGGCGGGCTCGGATGCCGGCAGTTCCCGGACAAAGGCTGAATTGCGGGGCGACCAGTGGGTGATCAATGGGTCCAAAATTTTCATTACTAACTCGGCCAATCCGCTTACGGGTGTGATCATCGTCCAGGCCATCACCGGCATGAAGGAAGAGGGGAAACGAGAGCTGAGCTGTCTGATCGTGCCCAAAGATTCCCCCGGCTTTACGGCCCGGGAGATGAAAAAAAAGATGATGTGGCGGGCATCTAATACAGGCGAGCTCTTCTTTGAAGACTGCCTCGTTCCCCGGCAGAATCTTTTGGGCCAAAGGGGGGATGGGTTCCATCAGATGCTTTCCACCTTAGATGGAGGGCGGCTTTCCGTCGCGGCCATGGGATTGGGCGGGGCTCAGGGTGCTTTTGAGATGGCCCTAAATTATGCCAACACCCGCGTACAGTTTGGCCGGCCCATCAGCTCCTTCCAGATCAACGCTTTCAAGCTGGCGGACATGGCCCTGGAGATTGAGTTGGCCCGGAACCTCCTGTACAAAGCCTGCTGGCTGCGGGAGAACAATCGTCCGATTACCAAAGAGGCCGCCATGGCCAAGTTGTACTGCTCGGAGGTTATGGGCCGTGTCGTGAACCACGCCGTCCAGCTTCACGGGGGGTACGGGCTGATGAAGGAATATAAGATCGAACGTTTCTACCGCGATCATAAGCTCCTGGAGATCGGGGAAGGGACGTCGGAGATTCAGCGAATCGTCATTGCCCGGAATATCGGAGTCGCCGGTCGGGCGATATAAGGCGATTTCGTTCACTGAGGAGAGAAAATGAAAAAGGGGAAAGAGAAAAAAAAGGTATCATCCAGAGTCAAATCCAAAGAGCCCGTGCGCCGACCCGAGGAAACCCACGATCTCTTGACGGATCCTTCTCATTTCCAACGTTTGGCGGCAGCGCCTGGCGTCGCCGCCAGGGAAAAAGAAAACCTGGGAGATCGAATCCGGAAGGCCCGGGAGATGCGCGGCTTGACCGTCAGCGACCTGAGCAGCCGTACCGGCATCAGCGTGGAAACACTGGAGCGGATCGAGTCTAACGAAATGATCCCACCGCTGGGCGAGCTGATCAAGCTGGGCAAAGCGGTGGAGATGAAGATGGGGTATTTCATCTCTCCCGGGGTGGAAAAGCCCATGACTGTGGTTCGTTCGGACTCCCGCCCGGCGGTCTCCCGTTATGGCAAGAGGCGCAGTGAGCAATACGGCTATTTCTACGAATCCCTGGCCCCGGAGAAGGCCAACCGCTTCATGGAACCGTTCCTTATTACCATGGTACCCACCGATGTCACGGAACTTTCCAGCCATGACGGGCAGGAGTTTATTTTCGTCCTGGAGGGGGAGATGAAAGCCCAGGTTGGAGATCAGGTGGAGGTCCTGCGAGCCGGGGATACGGTATACTATGACTCCAGTTGTCCCCACTTGGTAAAGTGTGTCGGCGACAGACCCGCCAAGATATTGGCCGTCCTCTACACTGGCAATAAATAAGATTGCGGGTTGCGGATTAATCCCCTCATCTTGCTTCATTTTCCATTTTTGGTGGGCGGGGCTGGATGAGGGGAATTCGGGTCAATCTCTATACATGGCTTCGATCAGGTCCTTGAAGGCCTCGTTGATGTATTTGCGCTTGACCTTCATGGTGGGGGTCACTTCCCCGTCTTCCT
>CAYQWO010000080.1:0-11079 GCA_964421095.1 uncultured Syntrophaceae bacterium | reverse complement strand
TCGATCGTTGAGCCTTATTAGAGGGCTTGAGACATAAATTCGGTCTTGGACCACCGAGAGACGTTTATCTGTCCGTTTAAAGGAGAAACCATCCTTGTGCCCGATTATAGGCGGGGCTCCTTGATCACTTTATAAGCAATGAACCATCGCTGGGTTTTTAACCATGGCCGTCTCTGATGTAGTTCAGTTACGGGTCGAGGAAATTCATATTTCTTTCGGCGGCGTGAAGGCCTTGCGGGGAGTAAGCCTGGAGGTCCGGAAAGGAGAGATCTTTTCCCTCATCGGTCCCAATGGGGCCGGTAAGACTGTTTGCTTGAATTGTATCAACGGTCTTTATCAACCTCAGGAGGGGAAGATTTTTTTCGAAGGGAAAGAGGTCACCCGCCTTAAACCGCACCAGCGCGCGCAGTTAGGAATCTCCCGTTCCTTCCAAAAGATCGAGCTTTTCAAAGGAATGACTGTTCTCGACAACATCCGTCTGGGCCGGCACCTCCACATGAGGACGAATCTTCTCGATGGAGCCTTGTACTTGGGACGGACGGCCCGGGAGGAGATCGAGCATCGGGAATTCATTGAAAAGGAAATCATCGACCTTTTAGAAATCGAACATATCCGTGACAAGGTGGTAGGTATGCTGCCCTACGGCTTGCAGAAGCGGGTGGAGCTGGCCCGGGCTTTGGCCCTTACCCCCAAGCTTCTAATCTTGGATGAGCCAATGGCCGGGTTAAACCTGGAGGAAGTTGAGGATATGGCCCGGTTTATCCTCGACGTAAACGAGGAAGACCGCTGGCAGGTAACCTGTCTTCTGGTTGAGCATGACATGGGCGTGGTCATGGACATTTCCAACCGGGTAGCGGTCTTGAACTTTGGCGAAAAGATCGCCGAAGGAAAACCAGAGGAAGTGCAAAACAATCCCCAGGTGATCCAGGCCTATCTTGGAGAGGTAGAGGATATTTATGTCACCCGGCGATAGCTGGAAAGAAATTGAGATATCGAAGGATTTAACGATCCCTAAGCTCTTCCTCCAATCCGCAAAAAAATATTGGGACAGAAAGGTGGCCATGAGGGAGAAGGAATTTGGAATCTGGGTCCCCATTACCTGGAAACAGTATTATGACAATGTTAAGCGAATAGCTTTAGGAATGGTTTCTTTAGGGTTGCAGAAAGAAGATAAGGTCGCCATGATCGGGGACAACCGACCGGAAGCCCTCTGGGCAGAAATGGCCGCAATGTGCGTAGGCGGGGTAGGTGTTTGGCTCTTTCAAGATTCTTTGATCGACGAAGTCTCCTACATCATCAACCACTCCGACGCCAAATTGATGGTGGGTGAAGGCCAGGAAGAAGTGGATAAATGTCTCAAGATTAAGGAGAAATGCCCCAAGTTGCAGAGGATGATCTGGGATGACCCTAAAGGGATGAGGGGTTATGATGACCCTATGCTCGTCAGTCTCAAAGAGGTCATGAAAATCGGTGAGGAATTAGAAAAAAAAGAACCTGGCCTCTTTGAGCATATGATCATGAAAGGGAAGGGAGACGACGTCTGCCTCCTCTTTTATACCTCAGGGACCACTGCCCTTCCTAAAGGGGCCCTCCTCACCCATTACAATATGTTAACCATGGGGCGCAACCTGATGCGGGTAGACCCTTATTTTGAGACCGATGATTTTGTTTCCTACCTTCCCTTCGCCTGGATCGGAGAGCAGATGATGTCCATCTCTTGCGGAATTCAGGCGGGGTTTACGCTCAATTTTCCAGAAGAGCCGGAAACGGCTCAGGAGAATATTCGGGAAATTGGTCCGCATGTGATGTTTGCTCCTCCGCGCGTTTACGAACAGATGGTCAGAAATGTCCAGGTTAAATATTTGGATGCCACCTGGTTAAAAAGAAAAACGTACCAACTGGCGATGAAGATCGGCTACCATGTGGCCGATTTGAAATTTTCCAAAAAGACCATTCCCTTTTATTGGAAAGTTCTAAATTATCTCGCTTACCTCGGCGTCCATAAAAAGTTAAAAGACCATTTGGGCCTTTCCAGAATCCGGTACACCTACACCGGAGGAGCGGCCATGGGCCCGGACCATTTTCGCTTCTTCCACGCCATCGGGGTGAACTTGAAGCAGATATACGGGCAAACGGAGATTGCCGGCATATCTGTGCTCCACCGGGATGAAGACATCAAGTTCGACACCGTCGGCCGGCCGATTCCGGAAACTGAAGTGCAAGTCACCCCCGAGGGAGAGATCATCTCCAGGAGCCCCTCAGTCTTCCTGGGGTATTACAAAATGCCCGCAGAGACGGCCAAAAGCTTGCGGGACGGATGGCTCCATTCCGGGGATACGGGTTTTATTGATGCCGATGGCCATCTGGTCGTGTTCGATCGAACCAAAGATGTCATGACCTTAAGCGATGCGTCAAAATTTGCTCCGCAATATTTAGAGACTCGGCTCAAATTCAGTCCCTATATTAAAGATGTTTGGGCGATCGGTGACCACAAACCCTATGTCACCGGCGTGATCTGCATCGATTATGGGGTGGTAGGTAAATGGGCAGAGGATCGAAATATCCCTTACACCAGTTATCCTGAACTTTCTCAGATGCCTGAAGTTTACGAATTGGTAAAAAAAGAGATTATAAAAATGAATAAAGATTTACCCCCGGCGGCAAAAATTAAGAAGTTTGTTAACCTTTACAAGGAATTCGATCCCGATGATGACGAATTGACCCGAACCCGAAAATTGCGCAGGGCCTTTGTCGAAGATCGGTATAAAGATATTGTCCAGGGCCTTTATTCTGAGGTGGATAATGTTCATATGGATACGACCATTAGGTATGAGGATGGCCGGGTGGTGCACATCAAGACCGATCTGCGAGTGATGGAAGTCCCGGATTAAAAAATCAATGCAAAATGGTCAATTATCAATGACCAATTTTCAATGAAACAAAAAGGTTAAGAAGATCTCGCTGATAATTGAAAATTGACCATTGCCCATTGATCATTGGATTATAACGGGAGGTTGTATGGAACTTTTTTTACAGCTTTTTATCACCGGAATCTTGGTGGGGAGTATTTATGCGTTGGTCGCGCTCGGTTGGACGCTGATTTACAAATGCTCCGGGGTACTCAATCTGGCCATGGGCGAACTCACCCTGATTGGAGCATATGTCTGCCTTTCGTTCTACCACTGGGGAATCCCTTTCATTTTGGCGCTGGCCTTCACGTTGGCCGTCGGATTCGCCTTAGGACTTTTGACCGAGCATCTCTTTCTCCGGCCTATGGTTGGAGAACCGGTGCTGAGCGTCATTATGGTGACTGTGGGACTCTCTTTCTTTTTCAAAGGGATTGTAGAGTTAATCTGGGGGACGGATACGGTCGTTTTTACTCCTACGATCTTTCCCATTGAACCGCTTTATATTGGAAAAGTCGTTGTCGGCCAGGTCTATTTATGGGCCTTTGTGGCATCTATTATCCTCCTCCTGGCCTTTGTTTCTTTCTTCAAATTCACCAAATGGGGTTTATCCATGCAGGCAACTGCTGATGATGAAATGGCGGCTCTTTCTTTAGGTGTGAACGCCAAGATTGTTTACGCCCTCGCCTGGGCCATTGCTTTTATGGCCGCTGGAGTTGGGGGAACGCTGCTTGGGAATATCAATGGTTTGAATATCTCAGTGGGTTATTTAGGACTCCTCGTCTTACCGGCTGTGGTATTGGGAGGGTTGAATTCGGTTCCTGGCGCTATTGTGGGTGGACTGCTCATCGGTGTGCTGCAAAATTTAGCAGATGGATATATCAGCCCCTTTACCCCCGGAGGAGTCAAGGATGTATTCCCATTTGCTGTTATGGTCATCATCTTGCTGTTTAAGCCCTTTGGGCTCTGGGGTTGGGTGCGGATTGAGAGAGTTTGAAAAGATCGATGGAAAATTATCAATAATCAATTATCATTGCAAATTGAACAACGAACGGAAAAGGTGATCAACTTTCGGAGCGGTTCCTTGATTTTGTTGTAAAAATAATCAAGATTGCTGAAACCCTACCAAAAACGATTACGGGAAGACATATTGCAGGCCAACTAACAAGAGCTGGGACTTCGTGCGGATCCAATTATGAAGAGAGCTGTGGCGCTGAATCCCGATCTGATTTTGTTCATAAAATGAGCATCGTCCTTAAGGAGTTAAAAGAAACTCGTTTTTGGCTTCGAGTGATCCATCGGACGGGGATGCTTGCAAATGAATCAACCGTGCCCGTGAAGGATGAATGTGACCAGCTATGTGCCATTATCGGAAAAAGCATCAGTACGGCAAGGAAAAAGAAAAATTTTCAATAATCAATGGGCATTGGTCATTGATAAATGGTCATTGATAATTGATCATTTTGCAATGATAATTGGAGGTTAAGGATGGGTCATCGCCCTTGCGGTGTTTATCACCAATACTACAGCCAGGACCATGCCTGGTGGCAAGCGAAGTTCGTCTGGGGGAAAATGATCCTCTTATTTTTGGTGATTTTTTACCTTTTCCCTCAATTTGCTGGACTCTATATGGTTTCTGTCTTCAATATCGTGGGCTATACGATCCTGGCGGCGATGGGGGTCCAACTGCTTATCGGTTATTGTGGTCAGGTAACCTTGGGCCATGCGGCTTTTATCGCCGTTGGTGCTTATACAAGTGCTATTCTGATGCTTCAGGTCAAGTGGCCTGTATTCGTCGTCCAAGCGGGATTAGTATACCCCATCAGTCTGATTGCTGCTGCCATAGTCGCCGGGCTATGGTCTGTGCTCTTTGGCCTTCCGTCAGCAAAAGTGAAGGGGTTCTACCTCATCATGACCACCATGGCCGCCCAATTCATCACGGTGGACTTTATCATCACCCAGTATGTGAGTCAGGTGGGAGGTAGAGGATCCTATTTTTCGATCCCTCCAGGAACAATCAAAATTGGCCCCTGGGTGATTGATAACGATATGAAATATTATTATCTGGCAGGCATTCTCGTCATTCTCTGCACTCTTATCATGGCTAACCTTGTTCGCTCAAAAATAGGTAGAGCCTGGATTGCGATCCGCGATAACGATATCGCCGCTGAGGCTCTCGGTGTCAATATCGTTGCCTACAAACTTCTGGCCTTCTTCGTGGCCGGCGCCTTCGGAGGCATTGCCGGTGCTTATTGGATCACCAATCTCTTCTTTGTCAGCCCTGAGCATTTCCTTTTCCCCTGGTCTCTCTGGCTGGTGGGAGTGATTCTCATTGGAGGGGTCGGAAGCATTTATGGGACTATCTTTGGGGCTCTATTTATGACGCTCATTCCAGAAGGACTGAAGGCTTTAATTCTATTTTTAACTGGAAGCCCCTTCATTTTAGATCTTATGCCTTTTTTACCGCTGTTGTTGGAAAAGTTCCTTTATGTAAAGGAAGCGGCCTTTGGGCTGGCCATCGTCCTGTTTCTTATTTTCGAACCGAATGGCCTCTCTTATCGTTGGTGGCAGGTGAAGAACTATTTTAATTTGTGGCCATTTTCTTACTAATCATTCATGGCGGCATCATCGCGCACGAACCGGGAAAATCCTCCCTCGCCCCTTCGCAAAGGGGGGTTGGGGGATTGGGAGGTATTTTCTATGCAATTTCCCATAATCCACTCTCGCCTTAATGGCCGGGGCAGCGCTGAAGGCGGATAGAGGAGAAGGGTATTCGGTAAAGGAGGTGATGTGGCGTCATCAGGTGCTGTGAGGAAAGGAAGGGAGCTTATTTTTTATTAACCTTTTGCAGGAGGTAAAAAATGAGAAGCGGAACTAAAATCTTTGGAATCTTTCTGACATTCCTCATCGTGGGGTTCATTGCTTCGGGGGTTTTTGCCCAGGAGGTCCGGGTGGGTGCCCTCCAGGATACCACCGGGGCGACTTCTGATGTGGGCAAGAATGAGGCGGCTGGCGTTCGGGAAGCATTTCAGTACTATAACGATACCGGAGGGATTAATGGAAAAAAGATCAGGTATTTCCAATATGATTACGGCTATCGGGTCCCAGAAGCCATCACCACTTATAAGCGATTCCGTGATTTCGATAAAGTTGTGATGGTACTGGGTTGGGGAACAGGAGACACCGAAGCCCTTTCTCCTACGGTCAACGCGGATAAAATGCCCTATCTTTCCAGTTCCTTTTCCGGCCATCTGTGTGATCCCAAGAAGACCCCCTATAACTTCGTTTATGGGACCGATTATTCAACCAATGCCCGAGGATGCATCACTTATTGGTTTGAAGAGGTCTGGAAAAAGGATCCCAAATGGAAAGCCGAACGGGAAAGAGGGGTAAAACCACGGTTTGTTTGTTTTTACTCCTGGCCAACCCCTTATTCCAGCGCTCCGATTAAGGCCATTAAAGAACAGGCAACTATCTTAGGTTTTGAGGTCGGTCCTGACCAGGATGTGGCCTTAACCGCATTGGATACCAAGAGCCAGGTCTTGAAGACCAAAGAATTTAAGCCCCATTTGGTGTGGCATGGCAATACGACGATGTCGGTATCTACGGCGGCAAAAGATGCCTATGCCCTCGGATTGGGTGCAGACCATATCGTTAACAACTGGGGTTTTGACGAAGACCTGGCGAAACTGGCTGGGCCGGCTGCTGAAGGTATCATTGGTGCCGCGGCCTGCTCCTACTTTGTGGAAGATTTTCCGGCCAAGAAGAAAATATTGGATTATATCAAGAAGGTCAACCCTGGATTTCCTGCTGAGGCCAGACAGATCCGCACTGTCCAGGGTTGGATGAAGGTCGCGATGGCAGTTGAGATATTAAGAATGGCGGATAAGGCGGGTAAACTTAATGGTCCTGGAATCAAGGAAACCTTTGAATCCCTGAAAGACTGGCCAGGTATTAAGGAATTTGGAGGTCAGTTAGTAACCATCACTCCAACAGACCATCGTTATAGTTCAATCGTAGGAATAGGCAGGATCATAAAAGGGAAACCTGTGACGGTGACGCACATTGATATGCGAGCCAAGTTCCCGGACAAGTGGGCTGGCTGGCTGGGATGGTAAAGAAAGTAATTGAGTTCGGAGTTGGTAGTTCGGAGTATCAATAATTGAAGATCTTTTCCTCTGACCTCCGGACTAAGTTACGCCGAATAAAAACAGGGAGTTGTCTTGGAAGCTCAAAGCAACATTCTGAAATTGAACAACATCGAGGTCATGTATCACGAGGTCATTCTGGTGTTAAA
The DNA here is from genome assembly GCA_964421095.1 of uncultured Syntrophaceae bacterium. Classification (GTDB taxonomy): domain Bacteria; phylum Desulfobacterota; class SM23-61; order SM23-61; family SM23-61; genus CAYQWO01. The sequence goes on along the minus strand of CAYQWO010000080.1, from coordinate 3,876 downwards.
GGGGGTCTCCATCGAGGTGCCTCAGGGAGGGATTGTTGCCCTTCTTGGGGCCAATGGGGCGGGGAAATCGACCACCTTAAAATCCATCTCCGGTTTGTTAAAACATGAAGATGGCGAGGTGACTGATGGAAGCATTGAGTTCATGGGAGAAAAGATCCACCATCTCTCTGCTGAGGAGATCGCCAAGAGAGGAATCTTCCAGATCATCGAAGGGAGAAGAGTCTTTGAACACCTCACGGTAGAAGAGAATCTCCGAGTGGGGGCTCACCTTAGGGGGAGTGGGTCAGGCACTAAAGAGAGGCTGGGAATGGTCTATCGCTACTTCCCCAGACTGGCGGAACGACGGAATGTCCTGGCAGGCTTTACCAGCGGTGGGGAGCAGCAGATGACGGTCATCGGCCGGGCTCTGATGGCTCAACCCAAATTGATGCTTCTCGATGAGCCATCCATGGGCCTCGCTCCGCTCCTGATTAAAGAGATCTTTGACATTATCACCAAATTGAACAAAGAAGAAAGGATCCCCCTTCTCTTAGTGGAACAGAATGTAAAGTTAGCCCTGACCGTGGCGCCTTATGCTTATGTCTTAGAAAACGGCAGGCTCGTGATGCACGATACCTCAGATAGGTTGAAGGAGAATCCAGATATCAGAGATTTTTACTTAGGCCTTTCCGACATTGGGGAACGAAAGAGTTTCCGCCGGGTGAAACATTATAAAAGAAGGAAGAGATGGCTCACATAAACGGATCAATTTTCAATGAATAATGGGCAATGATCAATAATCAATCTCTTTTTTAATTTTTCATTGGTCATTGAGAATTGATAATTGCTCATTGCCAAATGATCTTTAAAAGGAGGTTTATTATGCGAAGGACATTGCTAATACTGACACTGGTTGTATTTGCGGTTTGGGGAATGACGTCTTGTAAGCCCGGCCTCCTCCCCACTGAAGAGGCGGGAAGACCAAAGGTGACGTTGGAACGGGTGGAGATAGTGGGTTATTTCCCCTGGGCTGATCTTCCCGCCCGTACCCCTCTGGTTTTAGGCTATGTCTTCAATATTGATAATCCGAGTGGTCATAACGTCAAACTCGAAAATTTTAAATTCTCCACTTTCTTTGAGGCAATCCCCGGTGAATATTTATCCATTTCCACTCCCACTACTTACGACACCATTTATTTTCCACCTAAAACGGTCAGCCAGTATAGAGTAGTCAATGTTCTAGACTCTGCTGTGATCAATTTAAGTTTATTAGTGCCCAATGCGCCGAAGATGCAAGCCCTGAATTTGAAGTCAGCAGATGTGATTAAAAACTGGTATACCAAGATTCAGGATTTTGGCTTTGGAATTATGGTAGGGGAGGGACAGGCAACCTTCTCCACCGAAAAGGGAGATGTTATCGTTTCCTTCGAAGGAAAATTCCCGAAGAGGTGATGAAGAAGAGATATGTTTTTAGTCATGGCTAAGAATTTCAAAATGCGCTAATTTTTCTTAAAGGGAGGGAGAAAATAGCGGTGTTCCAGATTTTGGAAACCAGGCTCTTGGCGACAGCCGTGAAACAGTTTAAGATCGCTGCTCCGGAGATCGCCAGGAAGAGAAAACCCGGGCAGTTTGTTGTTTTGCGCATCAACGAGGAGGGGGAGCGGATTCCGCTGACCATGGCCGATGCGGACCCGGAGGCCGGAGTCATCACCCTTATCTTTCAGGAAGTGGGCAAGTCCACGGCCAAACTCGGCAAGCTCAAGGCGGGGGATTCGATCTCCGATTTAATCGGGCCTCTGGGGGTCCCCACGCACATTGAAAAATTTGGAACCGTGGTTTGTGTGGGCGGGGGCATCGGCATCGCTCCAGTCTATCCCATCGCCAAAGCCCTGCGGCAAGCCGGGAACACCGTGCTCTCCATCATCGGTGCGCGGACCAAGGATCTTCTGATTCTCGAGGAAGAAATGGCCCAGGTGTCGAATGTCCTGAAGGTCTCCACAGACGATGGGAGCTATGGTTACCATGGATTTGTGAGCGATGTTCTGCAGGATGTCATCGACCAAGGAACGAATATCAACTTGGTCGTGGCCATCGGTCCGGTGCCCATGATGCGCGTAGTTTGTAACGTCACCCGGAATAAGAACATCAAGACCGTCGTCAGTCTGAATCCCATCATGGTCGATGCCACCGGTATGTGCGGGGCCTGCCGGGTCACCGTCGGTGGAAGGACCCGATTTGTCTGTGTGGATGGGCCGGAGTTCGACGGGCATCAGGTAGATTTTGCCGAACTGGTCAAGCGCCAGCGGGCCTACCTGGAGCAGGAGAAAAAAGCCTACGAATCCTTCCTCCACCCCAGCGGGGCTTGCTTGGGAGGGAAAAGCTGATGACCGAGACAACTGAGAAAAAGAAAAGAATCCAGATTCCCCGGCAGAAAATGGCCGAACAGGACCCCAAGGTCCGGGCAAAGAACTTTGACGAAGTTCCCTTCGGATACACTCCAGAGCTGGCCAAGCTCGAAGCCAGCCGTTGCTTGCAGTGCAAAAAACCCTCTTGCATAGAAGGGTGCCCGGTATCCATTGATATCCCTTCCTTCATTTCGATGATCTTGCAGGGTGATTTTCTGGGTGCGGCCCGCAAGCTCAAGGAGATGAATAGCCTGCCAGCCGTTTGCGGCCGGGTCTGTCCCCAGGAAGACCAATGTGAAAAGGTCTGCGTTCTGGGAAAGAAGGGGGAGCCTGTGGCCATTGGCCGGCTGGAGAGATTCGCCGCCGATTATGAGCAGGGCCACGGGGAATTTGTCATGCCGCCGATGGCGGCGCCCACGGGGAAAAAGGTGGCCGTGGTGGGGTCGGGACCAGCCGGGCTGACCCTGGCCGGTGACCTGATCAAGAAAGGTCACCAGGTGACCATCTTTGAAGCTCTGCATAAGCCTGGGGGGGTGCTCATTTATGGCATCCCCGAGTTCCGCCTTCCCAAAGCCATCGTCCAGGCTGAAGTCAATTACCTGGAGAGATTAGGTGTGGAAGTGAAGACCAACATGGTCATCGGTAAGATCTATACGATAGATGAACTGATGGCCAACGGGTACGATGCCGTATTTTTGGGGCTCGGTGCTGGTCTGCCAACGTTCATGAACATCCCGGGCGAAAACCTCAACGGGATTTACTCGGCAAATGAATATCTTACCCGGTCCAACCTGATGAAGGCCTACCTTTTTCCTCGATACGACACTCCCATCGCCAAGGGAAAGAACGTGGCGGTCCTGGGTGGGGGAAATGTGGCGATGGACGCTGCCCGAACAGCCCTGCGCCTGGGGGCAGATAATGTATACATCGTCTACCGGCGGTCGAAGAAGGAACTTCCAGCCAGGATCGAAGAAGTTCACCATGCCGAGGAGGAAGGAGTTCAGTTTCATTTTCTAACCCTTCCCATAAAGATGCTGGGGAACGAAGATGGTTGGGTCTGCGGGATGGAATGCCAGCGGATGGAATTGGGCGAGCCCGATGAATCAGGGCGGCGCCGCCCCATCCCCATTGCCGGTTCGGAATTCAAGCTGGAGGTGGACATGGTGGTCGTGGCCATCGGTACCGGAGCAAATCCCCTGATTCCCTCCACCACCCCGGACCTCAGGACGAACAAGTGGGGCTACATCATCGCCGATGCCGAGACTGGAGCCACGAGCAAGAAAGGAGTCTACGCCGGAGGGGATATCGTCACCGGGTCGGCCACCGTCATTTTGGCCATGGGTGCTGGCCGTAAGGCTGGGGAGGCCATCCATAAATACCTGACAGAGTAAGATTTCGTCCCCCACCTTTGACCTCCCGGAGAGGGCCGGGAGGGGATGAAAAATGAATTGACAATTGCTTTTGAAAGAGGGATATTAATTAAGCTTTGAGC
>CAYQWO010000079.1:1286-11175 GCA_964421095.1 uncultured Syntrophaceae bacterium | reverse complement strand
AGCCGGCCCTTTCGCTACATCCCGTCTTCTTTCCCATTTTGAGTTTCCGTAAATCCAGAAATACCGGATGGCCATAAATTCATAAATATGTACTTTCGCGCTGCTTCAAGCAGAGGACCCATTCGTCGTCAGCTTATAAACTTATGTACGTCCCCCATCTGTTCCACCTTGTTATGATATCATCTGCCAATTTGGCTAAACCAGAGACTGCCTTGGTCGCTTCCGCCGATTTTTAATCCCCTTGCAAGGTTTCCAACTTTTTTCTGAACTTAAACCAAGGAAGAAGCGGATAGCCCAACAAGACGATGGCCATTAATAAGAGTGCTGCAGAGATGGGGCGAGTTAAAAAGATTAGGAAGCTTCCCTGAGAGACTAATAAGGATTGCCGTAACGTATTCTCCATCATCGGGCTCAAAACCAAAGCTAAGATCAAGGGGGCCCCCTCATAATCGAACTTCTTCATGAGGTATCCAACCATTCCAAAAAAGATCATGATCAGGACATCTTCCGTATTATTGTTCAAGCTGTATGAGCCGATCACGCAAAAGAGAAGGATAAAAGGAAAAAGGATAGGATAGGGAACTTTTAGAATCTTGACCCACATACCGATGAGAGGAAGGTTCAGTACGAGAAGCATCGCGTTTCCGATGTACATACTCGTTACGACACCCCAGAAGATGTCGCTGTGGTTCTTAAGAAGCAAGGGCCCTACTTGAACTCCATGGGTCAGCAGGAGTCCCAAAAGAAGGGCCATGACGGCATTGGATGGAATTCCCAGCGTGAGAAGAGGGACAAAGGATCCTGTTGAACCAGAGTTATTCGCAGCCTCGGGGCCTGCCACTCCTTCTATGACCCCGGTGCCGAATTTCTCTGGATATTTCGAAAACCTTTTCTCCACGGCATAAGAAGTGAAGGAGGAGACGACAGCTCCGCCTCCGGGGAGAATTCCCAAAAAAAATCCCAGGAAAGTCCCCCGAAAGATGGGTTTGATAGAATCCTTCCACTCCTTACGGTCTGGAAAGAGGTGAGAAAGTTTTGTCTTGAAAATGTCCCGTTTTACGCCTTCCTCAATATTGGAAATGACCTCGGAAATTCCAAAAAGGCCCATGATGACCGGGATGAGTCCAACGCCGTCCATTAGCGATTTTATGCCGAAGGTAAATTTGGGGTTGCCGGTCATGATGTCTGTTCCGATAGACCCTAGGAAAAGACCGAGGCTCACCATCATCATCGCTTTCAGCATCGAGCCCCTGGCCAGGAAGCTTACGATCACCAGGCCCAAACACATTAGAGAAAAATTCTCCGGAAAATTGAACTTCAAAGCAAAGTTAGCCAGTGGAGGAGCTACGAGCATGAGCCCTAAGACGGACAACGTCCCGCCGATAAAGGATCCAAAAGCTGAAATCCCCAAGGCTGGACCCGCTCTCCCCTGGCGCGCCATCTGGTAACCATCAAGGCAAGTGACCACCGAAGATGCTTCTCCCGGAATATTGAGCAAGATGGAAGTTGTAGAGCCTCCATACTGGGCGCCGTAGTAAATTCCCGCCAGCATGATCATCCCTGGGACCGGGGCTAGATGAAGGGTTGAACCAAAAAGTAAGGACATCGCAGCCACGGGTCCCAGACCCGGAAGGACACCCACCAGAGTTCCCATCAAAACCCCCAAAAAACAGTAGAGGAGGTTCTGAAATGTAAAGGCTAAGGAAAACCCATAGAAAATCTCGTTCAACATGAAAACAGTAGCCTCTTTAGAACCCTAAGATCCCTCCGGGCAACTGAACGTCAAGCCAATATTTAAAGACTCCATAAAAACTCATCGCCCCGAGCAGCGAACACGCGAGAACGACGAACCACCGCTGAGGCTCAATTCCTCTCAAAAGAAAACCCAGAAACAGGAGCGTGCTGAGGAAGAATCCCAGGTAGTTCATCCCTACCGTGTAGAGGGTAAGGGCGATGAAGACATAGAGCATTTTCTTTACTATTTTCCGATTTGGCAAAAGAGCTTTCTTCTCTTCCCCGGGTAGGTCTTTGAAGGATTTCAAAATTACGATAAGGGAGAGAGAACCCAAAATAGCCCCAGTCAAAAAAGAAAAAAAGCCAGGACCAGGCTGATGCACTCCGCCCAGAGAGAGCCTGACAGAGCCAAAGCAAATACCTATGGCTATGGTTAGACAAACCAGAGCGCTTATCCTATCCCTTTCCCTCTTGGTCATATCCTTCCTCCCAAAGTGGGAGATTACTACTTAATTGATTTTTTTAGATCATTAAAAATCTCTTTCATCGTCGCACCCTCCGCTTTGAGTTCGTTAGCAAACTCCTGAGGGCCCAAGACATCAAGCAATAATGACATTTTTTCCAGCCGATCTTCGATAGTGCTTTTATTTTTTTCAACGATTTTCTTACAGGTTGTGTAGATCGTGTTCACCACTTCTTCTGGAACTCCTTTGGGAGCAAGAAGGCTAACCCAAACATACTGAACGACTGGATAACCCAATTCGGAAAACGTGGGGGCATCAGGAAATTCTTTTAATCTTTCCTTCGCAAAGACTCCGATCGGACGGAGCGCTCCCGACTTAATGTGAGGGACGACAGCCGTGACGGTGCAAGAGACCATGTTCACACCGCCTCCCAGTAAGGCCGTCACCGCAGGGGTATCCCCGGCGCAAGGAACATGGGTCATATTGATTTTCGCTAATTTGACGAACATCTCCACGGGGAAATGGCTCGTTCCAAAAATTCCGGAAGTTGCATAGGTGACTTTGCCAGGATTTTTCTTCGCCTCTTCCACGAGATCTTTAAGGCTCTTCCACGGGGAATCAGCCCTTACCGTAACCATGACAGGGGTTTTCGTCAAACGACAGATAGGAGCAAAGTCGTCAGTCGTATAGTCCAGCTCCTTAGTAATTGGGCTAAGGAGGACCGGGGCGTTGGTGCTTCCTATGAGCGTGTACCCATCAGGCTTGGCCTTGGCGACAAACGAAGCTCCCACAGCTCCGGCCGCCCCCGGCTTATAGACAAAGGCCATGGGCTGCCCCAAGAATTCCTGCCACTTATCTGTGAAGAGCCTAAGCACCACATCCGTGAAACCAGGCTGGTAACAGACGACCACCTGAATAAGCCTGTTGGGATATTTCGCCTCTGCTGCCCAGCTGGTGCTCGAAGCCCATCCCATCACCATTATTGTTGCCGCAATAACCAATAAATTCATCCAACTGCTATGCTTCTCCCTTTCCATTTTGTCCTCCCTCCTTTTTGAGCACTAAGTTTTCTACAAACATAATTCACCTACAGCCATAGCGAGCTCTTCAGAGTTCCTAAATTTAGATGACAAGAAATCACTTTTAGGGTGAGCTGAATATATGAAAAATGAACTTCCGGGACGTTCATTCTTACGGTGCATAGCCCATTTGGCAGGCATTCATCCAATCATGCCAACGCCTGTTCGATGATTGAAGTATTCATGCGAAAATGGCCTGCGAATTCAGCACCCGAAATCCCACATCCACTCTGACCCCCCGTCTTTTTGCAAAATATCAAAAAACAAGACCTCACCCCCACCCTTTTTCCCTGTCGAACAAAGGTAATAAAGGAATCTCGGACACTATGTCCCCGTTCCTTAGACTATCTCCTTTCTCCCTATTGAGGAATTTGGAAATTATGGCGTAATACGCGGCCGGATTTCGCGCCAGCTACTTTCCCTTTTTCAACCGCCACCTCCCCATTGACTAGTACCCATTCGATGCCTTCTGGTTTTTGAGCAGGGTTTTCAAAGGTGGCCTTGTCGATGATCGTTTCCGGGTCGAAAACGACCAAATCCGCGTCAAACCCTTCTTTCAATAGGCCCTTATTTTTCACTCCAAAGGTCTGCGCCGGCAGGGAAGTCATTTTGCGAATGGCCTCCTCCAGAGGTATTAAACCTTCCTTCCGGACATAGTGGCCCAAGACTCTTGGGAATGTGCCTGTCATACGGGGATGAAATTTATTTTTTCCAAAACCAGGAATGCCGTCCGTGCCGATCATGGTCAAGGGACTCTTCATGATCCTCTTAACATCCTCCTCATCCATCATCCAGAGAATCACCTTCGTACTGGTCTTTTCCTCAATTACCAAATCGAAAAAGATATCATAGGGGTTTTTCCCCACCATCTTCGCAATTTCGGCAAGCGATTTGCCCACATAGTTTCCATGGTTTGAGGAGGCAATGACAATACCCTCAAAGCCGCAATTCCGGATCAGGCTTTCCCATTGCCCCATCTGGCTTTTCTCGATCTCATCCATTACTTGACCGCGAATCACGGGGTCCTTTAGTTTTTCGGCGTAAACCTCCGGTCCCCCCTCTTGTATAGAAGGTGGTAGGGCCGCAGCTAAGAACAGGCTGCCCGCTGGGTAGGGATATTGATCGCAAGTTACCTCCACTCCGGCGGTTCTCCCTTTTGCAAGCATGGCCAAGGTTTCGATACTTTTGCCCCAATTCTCCTTGCCGGCGGCTTTGTGATGGGAAATTTCAACGGGAACATCGGCCTCCCGTCCAATTCTGAGCGCCTCTTCCAGGGCCTCCATGATGTGGTCGCTTTCGCTCCTCAGGTGAATCGTAAAGACACCTTTATACCGACCGGCGATTTTGGCCAGTTCAATCACCTCATCGGTTTGGGCGTAACTGGCGGGGGCCAGGATGAGGGCAGTTGAAAGTCCGTAGGCGCCCGATTTCATCGCCTCGGCCATTAATCGTTTCATTTTCTTTAGTTCGGCATCAGTGGGCGGCCTCTTCTCCATGCCCATGGCCGCGATCCGGATAGTGCCATGCCCCACAAGGGGCACGACGTTGATTCCCGGCTTGGCTTTCGCGAGCTTTTGCAAAAATTCATTAAAGGTCTTGATCCGCCAAAATTCTTTTGCAAGATTCTCTGCTCCCAATGCCCCCAAGATGCCTTGGAATTCCACGCCATGACCCTCTACTACGGGTGCCATGGATAAACCACAACTTCCTATCACATCAGTCGTAACACCCTGGAGCACCTTCTCGTCACATTGTGGATTTACGAAAAGGTAGGCATCGTCATGACTATGCGCGTCAAAAAATCCAGGGCTTACGATTAAATCCGCGGCATCGATAACTCTTTTCGCTTCTCCCTTTTTGATACCACGGGCGATACAAGCAATCCGCCCTCTGGATATTCCGACATCAGCCCTATAAAATGGGTTTCCTGTTCCATCAACGATTCGCCCATTCTTGATTAATAGATCTAATTTTCCGGGCCTCATTTTTCTCCCCTTTCTGTTAATTTATTATTCCTAAGGATAATTTTTTGTTACCCATAATACAAAAAGGAATGAATTATTAGTCAGTCCATGTCCCCCTCCCCATTTATAAAACGTTCCATGGTACAACCAGAAAAGTTACACCTTTTCATTTTTGCATTTCTATTCTCTTAGATGGATGATTTGGGGTTCAAAAATGCCGTTCTAAGGTCAAAAAATAATCCTTTTTCATAGTGTTCTTGTCCGATATCCAATGTAGAGTAAAGCCTGGACAGAGTGGCTGCAGGGCTATGTTTGTGTTCCCCGTTTCTCCCCGTTTCCTCTGGGAGTGTCACAGCATTCCAACCATACCCTATTTCCAGCGTCATCACTCCGGATAGAATTACGGATCCGGGATTGACTATATCTTTGCCGGCACAATGGGGGAGCCGTCCCGTGCCTAGCTTCGAAGACGGAGGCGGTGCTCCCCCATTCGCTCCCGGAGCCATTCCCAGGCCTCCTATCCCCTTACCCCTTCATGATAGAACAAGGCTCATGGGAAGGGCCCATAATTTTTCCCCGAGTTGAACGGCATCCCCTCCGTTATAGCCGAGAATAGCACCTTTGCAATGGGGTGTTGAGGATAAGAACGCTTTTAGGCCTGCCAGGTCCCGCTCCTGCCATTTGGCCCCCCATTTAATCTCCAGAGCCAAACAAGAACGGCCGGCCTCTATTATGAAATCCACCTCTTGTCTTCCCTGGATGGTCCAAAAATATAAATGCGCCTCCGGCCAGACGGAATCAATGATATTCATAAGATTCTGGGCCACATAAGTTTCAAAAAGGGCGCCGATGAGAGTTTCCCGGGACCCGGATCCAAATCTATCAAGCCCGGCAAAGTAACAAGCCAGACCCGAATCATTCAAATAGAGCTTGGGGGTTTTTATGATCCTGCTGGCCCTGTTCCTTAAATAGGGGTTTAATCGGGTGATGATAAAAGATGTTTCCAGCAAGGAGAGATACCGAGAGGTTGTGGCGGCGCTCAGTTTTGCGTCTCGGCCGAGCTGGCTGGGGCTTAAAAGCTGGCCAGTCCTCAAAGCCGTCAGATGGAGAAGGTCTCGTAAAGCCATCAGATTCTCGACCTGACTAATCTCCCTCAAATCCCTTTCCAGGTAGGTCTGCTCGTATCCCTTGAACCAGAGACCTCGGTTTTTGACTTCCCCCAGGCAAACCGCCGGCATTCCTCCGGTTAGAACATCATCGGCATGGATGGATTTGAATCTTCCTCCTCTGGAGATTTTCTGGTTTCGAAAAAAGCTTTCGAGGAATGGCCTCTCGGATATCCTCCCGCTGATCTCCCGACGGCTGAAAGGGTGCATTTCCAGGTAGAGCGCACGCCCGGCGAGGCTCTCTCTTATGTTTTTCAGCAGGGCAAAATTGGCTGAGCCGGATAATAGAAACTGGCCCGGTCTCCTTTTTTTATCGACCACCCTTTTGATGGCAGTGAAAATCTCCGGGCATTTATGAGCTTCATCGATGGTGAGAGGTTCTTCCGAGCTGACGAACCCATCCGGGTTTGATTTCGCCGCCGCCAGTTGAGGAAAATCGTCAAGAGTCAGATAAAGCCTGTGTCCGAGCCCGGGCTGATTCTGGAGAAAAGTCGTTTTCCCCGCCTGTCGCATTCCGGTAATGACGACAACCGGCATATTGTTCAACGCCTCGGACACGATGGAGGCCATATCTCTCTGCTTGTAGGCTGTCATGATATATCAGTTTATATTGTCAAAATGCCATTGTCAAGTGAAATATCATGACAAGCGGGGAAAGGAGAATTATGCTTGGGATAAGGAATGATAGGCTCGGCTGCAGGGCTTTGGTCTCCCCGGAATGACGATTTTCCCCATGGTTTCAAATGATCCCAAAATCCTTCTTGTCACCTGGCCGACCCGTGCTAGCGGGGCCAGTGCACCATCGGGAGTCCAGCGACAGGCGAGCGGAAGAAGGGAATGCGCGTTCCACGCAGACTCCCGAGGTATACGGTCCGCAGGTCGGGACCGCCGAAAGTGACGCTCGCCATCCAGGGGGCGATCGCGCCTTGGGCGGCAAACATCATGTCGCTGGTCGCCCGGCCTTCGTCGAACGCCCGCACCAAGGCATGCCCCTCCGGCGTGCTGTCGTCAAGGAGCATCCATCGATCGCCCTGGGGCGTGATGGCGATGAGTTGGTCGATCATCACTAAAGTGCACCATAGGTTTCCGTAACTGTCGAAGGCGATGCCGTCGGGCAAACCCCCCAGGTGCCGCGGGCCGAAGACCTGCCGATCGATGAGTTTCACCTCACCCCCCACCGCCTCGACGACCCGCATGCGCGAGATATGGGGGCCGGTCGTCTCCACAATATAGAGCCACTCCTCTTTGGCGTCGAGCCGCACCTCGTTGGTAAAGCAGAATCCATCAGCCACGATGCGGATGCCCTTCTGGTCTGCCAGGGCAATGTAGCCGTCGCGCACCCGGGTCACCGCCGCCTTCGTCCAGGGGTTCACCTTGGTCGATATGGTGAGCCAGATCCGATCCTGGGAATCGCGCAAAACGAAGTTCACCTTGCCGATCGGTTGGCCCTCGATGCGGTCGATGAGCGTGCGCGTCTCGCCGCTACGGGTCATCACTTCCAGAAGATCCGTCCCGAAGTTGGAAATCAGGATGTCACCGTTGGCTGCGAAGGCGAGGCCGTTCGGCAGCGTCCCCTGGGTGAAGCGGGCCTCGGCGTCCGCGGTCTGACCGAAGACGGCGCTGGCCCTCTGCCCGATAAAGGACTGCGATCCGTCCGGCCGGATATGCATAAGCCCGCCGCGCGCGTCGGCCGCCCACAGGTCCCCGTTCGGTTCGGCGAGGATGCACTCCGGACGTTGCAGGTCGTGGCCGATATAGCCGATCGCCCTTCGATCAACACTCCATCCGTCGAGAGGATTGGTCGCACTCATAAAGAATCCCTTTGAACTCAAATTCGTCTTTCACTCTTTTCCGCCATGGATACCACTAATGAAAGGCGACTTAATTTTTAAGTCAGCTCCCGAGAATTAACTTCCTATCATTCCATTTATTCTGCGTCCCCTGGTATTGCTCAGCTTGCGTGCCGGCCTGGACATTCCTCTCGTAGCCTGACCACGCCCTCGCGATAAGTCCACTCAGAACCTACGTTCCCCATTCTACACAGAGAACGTTACACGTGAGATTTCTTCCAAATAGCGCTCGATATTCTCTCCGAAATAGGCCGTTACCTTCTTTGGATCTGTAAATTGTGTGTTCCAAGTAGGATGCGGGTCGCTCTCGATAGCGTTTAGTACCTCATAGATGAGTTTCTGGGCTTGCTCCGAAATTTGGGCGTCACGTTTCCACTGAAATTCCTCAAGCCTATTTCGGAAATTCTGGTATTCAATCATGTCTCACCTCCAATTGCTGATCCTCAACAGTCGGTGCTTCGGGAGTCGTGCTTCGGGGTCGGAGCAAGCAAAGTTGTTGAAATTTAAACAGATAGGTTCCCAAAATAGGTGTTTTCTGCCCTTAAACCGCTCTTTTCACCGGTAAAATTGGCATTATAAGAAATGTCACGCTCTCTCAGTCCATTAACTCCATCGGCTCTGGCCATCCTTCGCATCCTCCTTAGAAGGGCAATTTTACCCCTGAAAATGCCATTCTAAGCCTGAAAATAGCTCCTTTCTTTCAGCGTTCAGAAATAAAATTAACCGGTTACTTGCTCCGACCCCAAGATCAATTTCTATGCGCCATACGCTTTGCCAGGAGCAGGGTCAACTTTCTTATGGATGACCCGGATCTCACCCCGCTTCCACAATTCCCCACGCAATAAGTGCTATGTCCCCCGATTTCCTATCCGTTTTCTCTTATTGGTCGGTATTGGGATCGATTGGCTTTCCGGTTCGGTATGACACGCTTTTCATGGTGGCAACTAACCTACGCGTCCCTTCCTTTTCCGTATAAACTTTGAATAAAAAGGCAGACGTTCGCCAAGTGGTTGATAGGGTTTCTCCTTCAACAATAAGTGTCGTTCCAGGATCAGGGCTCTCATGGAAGGTCGTTGAACAATCTAACGCAACTGCAAGATTGTTCTTATTATTCCCCAACACCGAAAAAGCAGCATCTGCGAGAGAATAAATCACTCCACCATGGGGTCGGTCAAACCAATTCAACATATCCTCTCGCAGCCGCATATGCATCCGAATGGTATCACCCGTCAACTCATCCAAAACAATTCCTAAGGACTTGGCATAGCGATCATTCTCAAATCGCTTCCTTATAATTTCGAGGTGCGCTTGCATGAATAGTCAATCCTTTCTCTTCACCTAAAAGATACATACTATTAGGTAAAACCTTCTCCTTCAGGCGAAGATGTACAATTGATAACAACTCGCTTTGGGGTGGATTGAATATACAAAAAGGCAATTGGGCGCCAAGGGAATTTCGCCACAAGATCTTGGTTTTGTTTCCAGGAATAGGGTGTCACCCATTCTCATGCGAATTGAATTACTTAAGGGCTCCTCCCTCTACACAAGTCAATTCAGAAACAACGTCCCCTTCCCCGTCCCCTTCCCGGACTCTGATTCTTCGAAAATAGCAAGAATAAAGACCTGACTCCC
>CAYQWO010000079.1:0-1276 GCA_964421095.1 uncultured Syntrophaceae bacterium | reverse complement strand
AGCCTAAAGCGCATTACCGATCCCTTATTTCCTTTCTTCTCTTTTTGGCCCGCTTATCTTCAAAATACCGAGGCTTAACCATATCTCTGACAATCGTGTAATTCTGCAACCCCAGTTTTTTGCACAATAGCTCAACATCGACCTTACCCCGGGATCTTATCCATTGTCCCGGAGTAACGCCCTTTCTGCTAATTTCCTCATCCATCTCTTCTCGTACCTTATGGATCCATTCCAGGGATTTTGTTTCCCACTCTTTCTTATTCTTCATATTCGATAACCTCCTCGGGCGAAACAATTTCTATCAAGGGGTATCCAAGTCGGAGATTCACTGAATGTACCGCACGCCTGGTTCTAATGTTCACGATATCTCGAAAATTCCACGAAACAACAGCGTCCACACCCCTAACTGTAGCGACTGCAAGATGTCGTAAATCTAATCTCGCTCCCTTCCGGATAAATCCCTCTTCTTCATAGATTTCTAAGAGGTCAGCAGAATTTTCGTCTTCAGTGATTACTTGAAACGCCACCTTCTGAATCTCATTAATGAGTCTCTTCTTCAGTTCCGCTGGACTTCGTTCTATTTCTTCGAGAACTATGTTCGAAATAACTCCGGTATGTTTTCCCTCGACGATCAGACCGAGCAGGGTACGGGTGATTTCTATTCTCTGCGGCATCTCCTCGTCAAATAACGCACCAATCACAGAGGTATTCAAGTACAGTCTCATTATATCCTCGTAACTACGGCCACACTCCATATTTCTTTATCGTGGCATGGCAAGAAGCCTGGCGTCGAGAAGACGTTTTTCTTCGCTGTCCTTAGGATATAACGCCGATAAGGCATTGACAAGGTGAAAATTAAGAGGAGGCCTTCCTCAGCAACCCGCGCCTTCTCCTTGATCCCCAATCTCCGAGAACCTATTCAACGCAGTCAATCCCGTCCCGGAATCCCGATGGCCTAAATCAGACTCATAGGATTTGCCACCCAACAAGCGGAAAAATAGCACCGATTTCAATTTGCATTTCTATCGTCTTAGAACGAGGATTTGGGGATTAAGAATGCCGTTCTAAGGTCCACAATTAACCGTTTTTCATGCTGTTTTTGTGCAGTATTCAATATTCAGCCAGGCCCGACCCAGATGCCGTACTCATGGATGACCCCGGATCTCATCCCGATTCCACAATTCCCCATGAAATAAGTGATATGTCCCCCGATTCTAGAGTCGCTATGACCCTTCCCTTATTTTCTTTATTCTCTCCTCCAGGGAGGGATGGGTAT
>CAYQWO010000078.1:0-11374 GCA_964421095.1 uncultured Syntrophaceae bacterium | reverse complement strand
GAAAATGGCTCTGGTAAGCTTGACCATCAATGGAAACAAGGTGAAAGTCCCCGAGGGGACGACGATCCTGGAAGCGGCGAAGTCGGCCAATATTCGCATCCCTACCCTTTGCTATCTCCCGGAAGTCCAGGCCATCGGGGCTTGCCGGGTTTGTTTGGTGGAGATTGAAGGAAACAGAAATCTTCAGGCTTCTTGTGTCTTTCCAGCAACGGATGGGTTAGTGGTGCACACGAACTCCAGGAAGGTACAAGAGGCCCGCAAATTCACAGTGGAACTGCTCCTTTCCGCCCATCCGCAAGAATGTTTGACTTGCCCTCGAAATCTAAGATGCGAACTGCAGCGCCTGGCCGAAGAAATGGGCATTCGGGAGGTCCACTTCCCGGGGGAGAAACCCAAAGCGCGGATTGACGACTCTACCCCTTCCATACGCCGGGATTCGAGCAAATGCATCCTTTGCCGTCGTTGCGTTACGGTGTGCCAAGATATTCAGCAGGTGGGCGCTCTTTGCGCCCAGGAACGCGGGTTCGATACTTACATTGGGCCGGCTTTCGGGGATGATTTGGGGGAAGCGGCCTGCGCCCTTTGTGGCCAATGTATCAACGTCTGTCCCGTGGGGGCTCTGACAGAAAAAGATTACACCCAGGAAGTCTGCAAGGCCATCGATGAGCCCGACAAGATCGTCGTGGCTCAGGATGCCCCGGCGGTCCGGGCAGCGTTGGGTGAAGAATTCGGTCTCCCTCCCGGAACCCTGGTTACCGGGAAGATGCTGGAGGCTTTGCGGCGGCTGGGTTTCGACGTCGTGTTCGACACGAATTTCGCGGCGGACCTGACCATTATCGAAGAGGGCAACGAGCTTCTCAAGCGCATCAAAGAAGGTGGGACTCTGCCCATGATCACGAGCTGCAGCCCGGGGTGGATAAAATTTATCGAACATTTTTATCCGCAGCTCTTACCCCACCTGTCAACCTGTAAGTCCCCGCATCAGATGCTCGGGGCGCTGGCCAAGACCTATTACGCCAAGAAAGCGGGCATCGACCCGGCGAAAATGATCACGGTTTCTATCATGCCCTGTACGGCCAAAAAGTTTGAGTGCAGCCGCCCGGAGATGCGGGACAGCGGTTTTCAGGATGTAGACTATGTCCTGACCACCCGCGAGCTGGCCCGGATGATCAAGGCGGCGGGGATCGACTTTGGGAACTTGCCGGATGGGAAGTATGATGATCCTTTGGGGGAATATAGCGGGGCTGCAACGATTTTCGGGGCTACGGGGGGTGTGATGGAGGCCGCGCTGCGGACGGCCTATGAAGTAGCCACAGGAAAGAAATTGGAGAACGTAGACTTCGCCGGCGTGCGCGGTCTGGAAGGGGTGAAGGAGGCGGCCGTGGCCATGGATGGTCTGGGAGAAGTGCGCGTGGCTGTCGCCCATGGGCTGGGAAATGCCAAAAAGTTGATGGATCGGCTGGCTGCTGGGAAAGCCAATTATCATTTCATCGAAGTCATGGCCTGCCCGGGTGGATGCGTGGCCGGGGGCGGACAGCCCATCCCGGTGAACAACGAAATTCGCAGGCTTCGCGCCCAGGCTCTCTATCAGGAAGATAAAAATCTTAGATACCGCAAATCCCATGAGAATCCATCGATTGTCAAAATCTACCAGGAGTTCTTAAAAGAACCCCTGGGAGAAAAGTCGCACCATCTGTTGCATACGAAATACACCAAACGGGGAAAGTATAAGGAGCCATGAACCTTCCAGGGACCCCGATAGCGGGAGCCTGAGGAGAAGGGGACAATAAGAGATGGTGGGGTAGATGCCAGTCGTTTCCACGATAAAGGAAAAATGCCGGCGATGCTATACCTGCGTCCGTACTTGCCCGGCCAAAGCCATTAAGGTCGAGGAGGGGCAGGCCAAAGTCGTCAAAGAACGATGCATCGCCTGCGGTTCTTGCCTCAAGGTATGCCGGCAGGAAGCGAAGGCCGTCCGGGATTCAACTTCTGCGGTGAAAGATCTTTTCTGGAATAACGACCGGGTCATCGCCTGCCTGGCTCCTTCTTTCCCCGCAGCTTTTCCTCAGGCCAAGCCGGGACAAGTCATTTCGGCCGTGAGAGCCCTCGGGTTCCAGGAAGTCATGGAAGTGGCCTTTGGGGCAGACCTGGTGGCTCGGGCTCATGCCCGCTGGGCCCGGAAGAATGGCCATAAATTGTTCATCTCCTCTCCCTGTCCGGCGCTGGTTCTTTACATCAAGAAATACTTTCCCCCCCTGATCACGAATTTAGCCCCGATTGTTTCTCCGATGGTGGCCATGGGCAGAGTCATTAAGCGATCCTACGGCCCGGCAGCCAAGGTCGTTTTTATCGGACCGTGTATCGCTAAAAAAGCAGAAATTGATGACCCGGAGGTTTCGGGGGACGTAGATGCTGTCCTCACCTTCGTGGAACTGGAGAGCATGCTCCGAGAGGCCGGGATCGCCATGGAGAAACTTCTGGAAAGCGAGTCTGATGGGCCGATTCCCGGCCTGGGGCGTATTTTCCCCGTCCCCGGCGGGCTGCTGCGGAGCGCAGCCATGAAGGAGGATATCTGCCGAAATCAGATTCTGGTCACCGAGGGAAAAGAAGCCTGCACGCAGATTCTCAACGAGCTTCTGGAGGGTGCCATAGAGGCCCAATTCCTGGACCTGCTCTTCTGCGAAGGATGCATCAATGGCCCGGCCTTTCCGAACGAGCTCTCAGTTTTTAGCCGCAAAGAGTTGGTGGCCAGCTACGTTCAGGAGAGATTAACCCGTGAGCGCGAGACCCGGCATGCGGCCGACATGAGGAAATACCGGAGCGTGAAGTTGAACCGGACTTTCGGAGTCGAGGATCACAGATTGCCCACTCCCAGCAAAGAAATCATCCGGGAGATCCTGCGGCGCACCAATAAAATCCAGCCCGAGGATGAGTTAAACTGTGGAGCTTGTGGTTATAACTCCTGCCAGGAAAAAGCCAGCGCCGTCTACTGGGGGTTAGCGGAAAATGAGATGTGTCTCCCCTACCTGATCGATCAGCTGGAGGAAAACCTACACCAACTGGCTCAATCGCATAAAGAACTATCGGCGGCCCAGCAGCAGTTGATCCAGTCGGAAAAGATGGCTTCTGTCGGGCAGTTAGCCGCCGGGGTGGCGCACGAGGTCAACAACCCTTTGGGGACAATCCTTCTTTACTCCCACATGCTGCTGGAGAAGCTGGGGGATAAGGATGCCCGCCGCGAGGAATTGGAAATCATTGCCAAGGAGGCCACGCGCTGTCGAGACATTGTCCGGGGCCTTCTGGACTTCGCCCGGCAGAGAAAATTGCAGATCGAAAATATTGATCTGAATAAGATTTTAACCGAAGTGCTCTCTTTGGCCTCCAAGCAGCCCTCTTTCCAAAAAGTGGAGATCAGCAAAGCCTTAGACCCTTCGTTGCCCTTGATCGGCGGCGACCCGGTGCAATTGAAAGAGGTCTTTTTGAATATTGTCTCCAACGCGGGAGAAGCCATGCCCGAAGGGGGAAAGGTGACGGTGTCCTCCAGATTCAATAATGGAGCGGGGAATATTGAAGTTACCATCCGGGATACAGGGCTGGGCATTCCTTCGGAGAACCTGGACAAAATATTTATGCCCTTTTTTACCACCAAGAAGATCGGCCAGGGAACCGGATTGGGGTTGGCGATTGCTTACGGAATTATCAAGATGCACCGGGGCTCCATCGATGTGGAGAGCAAACAAAGGGAAGGAGCGACTTTTGTGGTAAAACTTCCGGTACTCAACCCCGGCAAGTCAGGGGGAGAAGTCATCGGAGGATAGAGGAAACCACGAGCTTTCGGGAATCAGGGGGAGGAAGCGACGGAATCATGAAAACCAGAGCAAAGATCTTAGTCGTGGATGATGATTTGGATTTTATCGAGATTAGCAAGCTCTCATTAGAAAGTCAGGGCTATCGGGTTTTTTCCGCCTTCAATGCCCAGCAAGGGTGGAAGATGGTGGCGAAGGAAAAGCCCGACCTTATTATTTTGGACCTGATGATGGAGCGCCTGGACTCCGGAATGGCGCTCGGCCAGCAGATCAAAAATCATCCGCGGTATGGACCGATCCCCATTCTTATGCTCACTTCCATTTCGCGTGATACCGGCATGGATTTTGCCCCGCGCACGCCAGAGGATCTCAAGCAATTGCCTGTGGACGATTTCTGTTCCAAGCCCATTAAGGTCCAGGTTTTGGTAGAAAAAGTGGGAAAACTCTTGGCGAAGAAGAGGGGGAGAGGGAAAAAATAAGAGGAATTTTTCCCATGATCAAAGGGTCGAGAATCTTGATTGTCGATGATGAACAGCCCATCCGGGCGGCCTGCGCCAAAATCCTGTCCGAAGAAGGCGCCTTGACGGAGATTGCCGAGGACGGCTTGGCCGGTCTGGAAAAGTCCAAAGCAAGCGAATTCGACTTGGCGCTGGTGGATTTGAAAATGCCCCATATGGATGGAATGGAACTCCTGGCCCATCTGACCCAGCTGGCTCCCGACATGATCAAGATTGTAATCACCGGATATGCCACTCTGGATACAGCCATTGAAGCCGTCCAGAAGGGGGCCTACGACTATATTCCCAAACCGTTCACCCCCGGCGAGCTGCGGACACGGGTCAACCGCGGGTTGGAAAGACGCTCCCTTTTGCTGGAAGCCAAAAAATTGAGGGAAGAAAGGGAGAGAAATCTTCTGGAACTGGCGAATGAGAAAAGCCGAACGCAGACAATCGTCCATTGCATGGGTGATGGGCTCCTGGTCACCAACCGGGATCAACAGGTCGTGTTCTGTAACCCCGCTGGCCGACGGCTCTTGCGGGTCAGGCGCCCGATCCGGGTGGGTGAACCCATAGCCAATGTGGCCATAGATCCGGAGTTAATTGCCTTAGTGGAGGCGGCAATGAACCTGAAAGAGGGCCAGCAAATGGCTTCCAAAGAGCTCATCGCCCGGACGCCTCATGACCCCGTGCTCATGGCCAACTGTGCTCCGGTCAGGGATGAAAAGGGCCAAACGGTCGGCGTGGTGACGGTTTTGCGAGATATTACCGAATTAAAAGAATTGGACAAAGCCAAATCCACCTTTGTCTCCATGGTCGCCCATGAGTTGCGCGCCCCCTTAGCGGCCATCGAAGGATACCTGGATGTAATCCTGGAAGGAGTGGGAGGGGATGATTCCCAGAAGATTCGCAAGATCCTGGAACGCTCCCGGGAACGGACTCGAGGTCTTCTGGCCCTCATCAACGACCTTCTGGCCATCTCCCGCATGCAAGCCGGGCGCTTAGCCAAGGAAAAAGAGAAACTGCAAATGAGCATCCTGCTGAAAGAAGTCACTGAATTGATGAAAGGGGAGGCCTTGGAAAAAAATGTGACCATCGAAATGGGGGTGCCGGATGATCTTCCTTTGGTCCAGGCGAACCGTGAGGATATCACCCGGGTCTTCACGAACCTTTTGGATAATGCCATCAAATACAACCACCATGGTGGCAAGGTGCTTCTACGGGCAGGTGCAGATGATGTCTTTGTCAGGGTGGAGGTTCAAGACAGCGGGATCGGAATTCCCCAAAAAGATATCACCCGTCTGTTCGATGAGTTTTACCGGGTAAAGAGCAAAGAGACGCGGATGATCAGCGGGACTGGCCTGGGGCTTTCGATCGCCAAAAAAATCGTCGAGGGCCATAACGGGCATATTGAGGTGGAAAGCAAGTTGCATCAGGGAAGCACCTTTCGGGTGCTTCTGCCCATTTAAAGAAGAGTACGGGGCGAAATGTGTCTGAAAAAGTGAAAATCATCGATGAAGAGTTGATCCATAGACACCTGGAGACCGGACGGGGCAGGTCCAAAGAAGAAGTCTTGGCCATCGTCGCCAAGGCCAAAGAGGCTAGGGGGATCGAACCCCAGGAGGCAGCGGTGCTGCTCCAAGTGGAAGACCCAGAGCTGCTCGAAGAGATATTCCAGGCGGCCAAAATGGTCAAACTGAAGATTTATGGGAAGCGCCTGGTTTTATTCGCTCCCCTCTACGTAAGCAATTACTGCGTGAACAATTGCCAGTATTGCGGCTTCCGCAAAGATAACCGATCCATCTCCAGGAAGCGCCTGACTGTCCAGGAAATCCGAGAACAGGTTAGGGAATTGGAGAATTTGGGCCACAAACGGCTTTTGCTGGAATTTGGAGAATCCCCCGTTTCGGGTATCGATTTCGTCGAAGAGGCCATGGCCACCGTTTACGCCACGAAGAATGGAACAGGGGAAATCCGGCGCGTCAACGTGAACATCGCAGCCACCACCATGGAACATTACCGTCGACTGAAAGCTGCCAAAATCGGAACGTACCAACTCTTCCAGGAGACGTATCATTGGGCTACCTATGAGGCTCTTCATGAGGGACCCAAAAGGGATTATGAAAGGCAAATTTTGGCTCACGATCGGGCCCAACAGGCAGGCATCGATGACGTAGGTCTGGGAGTACTTTTTGGCCTTTATGATTACAAGTTTGAAGTCCTGGGTCTTCTGTATCATGCTCGCCATCTGGAAAAGAAGTTTGGTGTGGGCCCGCATACCATCTCGGTCCCGCGATGGCGTCCGGCGGCGGGGGTGGGCTTTAACCCTCCCCATCCCTTATCGGATACCTCGTTCAAAAAATTGGTGGCCATCCTGCGGCTGGCCGTTCCTTACACAGGGATGATCATTTCTACCCGGGAGAGTGTGGAGATGCGTACGGAGGCTTTCAGCTTGGGCATTTCTCAAACGAGTGCCGGATCTAGGACCTCTCCGGGGGCCTACGGCCGAAATGGGGAAAATCAAGCGGAAGGGCAAAGCGAGCAGTTCCGTGTGGCGGATCACCGCCCCCCGAGTGAGGTGATCCGTTCCATTTGTGCGTTAGGCTATCTGCCGAGCTTCTGCACCGCCTGTTATCGCCGGGGAAGGACGGGAAAAGAATTCATGGACATGGCCAAGCCGGGGGACATCCAGGAACTCTGTGCCCCCAACGCCATTCTCACATTTAAAGAATATCTTCTGGACTATGCTCCGGCAGAAACCAGCCAAGCAGGAGAAGAAAGCCTGCGCCGCCACCTGGAGGAAGTTCCCGAAGGTCCTCTGCGGGAAGAGACAAAAAGGCGCCTGCAGAAAATTGAGGATGGAGCAAGAGATCTTTACTTCTGAGCCGAGAGCTAAGGGTGAAAAAGCTCAGTGCGGTAAGCATTTATCTCTTCGCTCTTTTCTCTGTACTGGGTTTTAATGGTGCGCGAAGAGTTTTTGCTGAAAGTGCGAGCCGCGCAGGAAGGTCAGAAGCTTTCCGATGAGGATATTCTGTTGCTGCTTTCGGCCGCGGCGGAGGAGGAAAGAAAAGTCCTCTTGGCCGCAGCCGACCAGGTTCGCAAGAATTGTGCAGGCGACGAAGTCCATCTGCGGGGGATCATCGAGTTTTCCAATTTTTGCATTCAGAATTGTCTGTATTGCGGCCTCCGCCGGGATAACCAAGCGCTTGTCCGTTATCGCATGTCCTTTGCAGAAATTGTGGCTGCTGCAAAAAATGCCAGATCTCAGGGCTTGGGGACGGCCGTTCTGCAATCCGGAGAGGACCCCTGGTTTACCGAGGAACGAATCTCTGATTTAATTCGGGCCATCAAAGACCACACAGATTTGGCTATCACCCTTTCCCTGGGCGAGAGGCCCTATGCAGATTACCTGGCGTGGAGGAAAGCCGGTGCAGACCGATACCTCCTGAAACATGAAACCTCCTCCCCAGTGCTCTACCGAAGACTGCGGCCTGGCCGCGAGCTGGAAGATCGATTGAAAGCGTTACGCCAGCTGCGAGAGCTGGGATACGAAGTCGGTTCGGGAAACATGGTAGGTCTCCCAGGCCAAAGGGATGAAGACTTGGCTAAAGACATCCAGCTTTTTCGGGCCTATGACTTTGATATGATCGGCGTCGGCCCATTCATTGTTCACCCCCAAACCCCCTTGGCCTCGGCGGCAAATGGCCAGTTAGATCGAACCTTGAAGGTCTTGGCCATTACCCGCTTAATCACTCGGGACACGAACTTGCCGGCAACTACAGCCGCAGCAGCCTTGGAGAAAAATGGGCGACGCCAAGCTTTGTTAGCAGGGGCCAATGTAATCATGCCCGATATAACCCCTAATCGCTACAGGGAACACTATCAGATTTACCCGGGAAAAGCCCACATGGCCGAGGATGGCCAGGCAATCAGGGAAATGATTTCTTCCCTCGGCCGGAGGGTCGGCCAAGGATCGGGCTGTAGAATTCGATCACGAGTTATATGAACGATCCCGGATTCGCCCTTCTTTCTCTCCCTTAAGGATCTTTCCTTTCTCTGATTTTTTGACCGATCATTTCTGGACTTCCTTCTCCCCTGCGGGGATGCCCAAAAGAGATTGATGAAATACCTTGACTTTTTGGGCAAAATATCTATTATAATTTCTTAGGATTTTCGGATTCCCTCGGGGTGGGAAGGCCATAGAGGAATGCGCGAAATGAAAAGGGAAATTGACAAGTTTGAGGCTTTAGAGAAAAAGGTGACTCAATTAGTGGAAGCCTATGCCTTCCTCTCCACCGAAAAAACCGCTCTGGGGGAAAAGCTTGCTCAGAGAGAAATGGAGATCCAAGGGCTCATGGAAAAAGTCAATCGGCTATCTCGGGAGCGGGAGGCCGCTCGGGAAAGGGTGAAAGGCCTGTTAAATCACCTTGATCGTCTCATTTCCTCCAAAGACATGGTAAGGTGAGGGATGAAAAATCTCGTTCGCGTAGAAATTTTGGGCCGGGAATACACCGTGAAAAGCGACGAAGGAGAAGAAAGGGTTAAGAATATTGCCGCATACGTTAACCGGAAAATAAAGGAGGTTTCGGAGGGTAGCCAGACGGTTTCCACTTTAAACCTGGCGATCCTGGCGGCTTTGAACATCGCCAATGACTATTTCGAGGCCGTAGAAGGGCAGAAGATTTTTTGGCAAAGTATTGAGGCCAGATCGGGCCGGTTGCTTGAGATGATTAATTCGAAAATCGAATAATTGTCCGGGAGAGCGTATCCCCTGCGATGTTGGTGATGATGCGAGAATTTTTGAGCCAACAGTAAAAAAACGGGAGCTGTCCCTTATTGTGGCTGGCCTGTCCCGATTCCTCCGGGAACTGGGAACGCCAAAAACAATAATATGGCACCCACCTAGACAACTAGGTTCAAAAGAAAGCATCACACGGCATTCGCGGGGGATTCTAAGAGCCGGGCAGAGAACTGCGGGGTAAGGCGGCGATTTGTAGAATGGGTCGAAGGGGAGCCAGTCCCGAAGGAAATTATTGGCGGGAAACAGAGGAAGCAAGATTGGCTTAAAATTCTCGAATGGATATGGAAAAAGATGGATGGCCGGGATCGTCCCCCGAAAGGGAGCGAAGGGGAAGGCGGTCCCTTTTGCGGCACAGGAGATTGGTCGAAAAAGGATCTGGAAAACGCGTGAGCCTGAGTTTCCTTCTTCCCTTTCCCCCCAGAACTTAACAAAACTAAAAAGCAGCATGACGTCCTTATGGGCCTATCCGGGGGATGAGGGTGCCGGATTGCGGCCCTCGCGAAAGAGAGTCTGCACGTGAATACCTATATTATGAATGTAGCGATTGCCTTGGCCGCTATTCTAATCGGCGTTGGTGTGGGTTATTTTCTCCATAAGAAAATAACCGCGACTCGGTTTCGTCTGGCCGAGCAAAAAGCACGGGAGGCCGTCGAAGAAGCCAAGAGGGAAGCCGAGGCCGTAAGGAAGGAAGCCGAAATCCAGGCCAAAGATCATTTCTTCCAGGTCAAGGCAGAATTTGAGGCCGAAGCCAAGGAGCGTCGGCAAGAATTCTTGAATATGGAGAAACGACTTCTGCAGAAAGAAGACAATTTAGAAAAGAGGGTCGACCTTCTCGACCAAAAAGAGTCCAGTCTGGCCAAACGGGAAAGGGCTTTGCTCCAGCAAGAAAAGATCCTCGGGGAGAAAGAGAAGAAATATACGGCGATGATCGAAGAACAACATCAAATTCTGGGGCGGATTGCCGGAATTTCCGCTGAGGAGGCCAAAGAGCGTTTGATGCAGCTCGTAGAGAGCGAGATGCGGCATGAATCTGCGAAGCTCATCAAAAAAATCGAAGAGGAGACCCAGAGTCAGGCCGATAAGCGAGCCAAGGAAATCATCGTCTCAGCCATTCAAAGATATGCTGCCGATTACGTGGCTGAAGAAACTGTTTCCGTGGTCAACCTCCCCAATGAGGAGATGAAGGGACGGATTATCGGAAGGGAGGGGAGAAATATTCGAGCCCTGGAGGCCGCCACGGGAGTCGATCTGATTATTGACGATACCCCGGAAGCCGTGATCATCTCAGGCTTCAATCCGATCCGCCGGGAAATTGCCCGCATCACCCTTGAGCGTCTGATCACCGACGGCCGCATCCATCCCGGGCGAATTGAGGAGATCGTGACCAAAGCGGAGCAAGAAATGGAGCAAACGATCCGGGAAAGCGGGGAACGGGCGACTTTTGATGTAGGAGTCCACGGGATTCACCCGGAATTAGTCAAAATGATCGGGAAGCTGAGATTCCGCACCAGTTTTGCGCAGAATGTTTTCCAGCATTCGCTGGAGGTGGCTTTTCTCGCCGGGGCGATGGCTGCCGAGCTCAATCTGAATATCAAGCAGGCGAAACGGGCAGGTCTTCTGCATGACGTCGGCAAGGCTGTCGATCATGAAATCGAAGGATCACACGCCCTGATCGGAGCAGATTTGGCCCGAAAATTCGGGGAAAATCAAAAAATCATCCATGCCATTTCTGCCCATCATGATGATGAAAAGCCTCAAACCACCCTGGCCATTTTGATCCAGGCCGCCGATGCTTTGTCCGCCGCGCGTCCGGGTGCTCGCCGGGAGATGCTGGAAACCTATGTCAAGCGTCTGGAAGAATTGGAAAGAATTTCATATTCATTTCCAGGGGTTAGCAAGGCTTACGCGATACAGGCTGGTCGGGAAATCCGGGTGATCGTGGAGAGCGAGGAGATTACGGATGCTGATGCAGCCATGTTAAGCAGGGATATTGCCCGTAAGATTGAAAACGAATTAAGCTACCCGGGGCAGATCAAAGTGACGGTGATCAGGGAAACGCGTGCCGTGGAATACGCCAAGTGAATCGGCAGGGGAATCGAGCGAAAAAAGAACATCCAAAATATTATATGTTGGTTGACAAAGATTTAAAAATAGCTTATTATGTTTTTATGTGAAGAATAGGGAGAAGAAATAAGAACCCGCAACAAAAATTTTAACCCAGAATTTTTTTGTTGACAGATTTCCAATTAAACTTTATAATAAAATTTCCG
>CAYQWO010000077.1:0-11390 GCA_964421095.1 uncultured Syntrophaceae bacterium | reverse complement strand
GTAGCCGAATTCCTCATTTAGATCTTTTCTTTCTCTTCCTTCCGGCAACTGGCATGTTCAGTTCATAAAATTGCTCCCTTGGCCCGAATAGGATGGTTTTTATTTAATAAGCACTCCCCTCTTATACCATCGTTTCTCCTCGGTCTGGGTCGTCTTAAAATTTAGCAGAAAGGTGTAGTAAGGAAACTCCACTTCCCGACCCCAGGATACGGTAATCGTCAGATTGTCCGGCCTCTGCAAAATCTGGATGTTTTCCGAAGAAAGTTCGACCTCCGCCTCGGCGGCCTTGGCCATTAGCCTCTGGGTGATTTCCTTGTCGGTCTTCGGTGGGTGAGCAGCTGCCCAATTCAAAACCTCCCGAGTCTTATGCCGCATCTCAAAATAGTTCCAGTAGGCCTCGCCGAACTTGAGCCCTACGTATCCGGCCACACCGGCAATAATGAGGAAGAGCAAACATCCCGCGGTGGTTGCCCCCCGATAGGGGGCGGAGCCTTTTCTCCCTGCGGAGAGGGTCAAATACTTCACCGTTTTGTCCCTCCTGTTGGCTCGGGTTTCTTTATCCCCAGTTCCTTTGCCGCCCAGTATTTTTTAAGCTCCTTCTCTTTCACGGTGTAAAGGGTGCGCAGCTTCTCGGGAACCAGATAAGATAGCTGCCGGGCAATGGTGAGGGCAACGGGTGAAACCTCGGATTCTGAGAGGAGCTTGCTTCTGGGAGGCAAAAAGGCCGTTAGCACCAGAAGGATGATGGCAATCAGAAAGATGGCCTTGATGAATCCAAATGCTGCTCCCCCCATACGATCCGCCCAACCCAAATCCATCTTTTTGACCAAACGGGAGAGGACCCTGCCCAGCAAGCCAAGGCCCAAAGCTATAAGAACGAAGAGGATGGCAAAGCTGAGAACTTGAGCGAGGGTCTCATTTCCCATCCATCTCCCCAGCCAGTTGGCCATAGCCAAATAGCCATAGCTGGCCCCGAAGAAACCCATGATGATCGCCAGAAAAGAAAAGACTTCGCGGACCAATCCGCGAATGAAACTATAGAGAACGGACGCACCAATGAGGATGAGAAAAATAATGTCCAAGCTGTTCATACCTTGCCCCACATGGAAATTTATACCCCAGCTTCTGGAATTATTCAAGGAAAAACAGAAATTAGAAGACAGAATACTGAATTTCATATTGCCTGGGGGGGAACCTTTTGTTATCTTAAATAATAGAACCTATGAAAGATCTTAATCCCATATTTTACCCCCGGGCCATCGCCATCGTGGGTTTGCCGAGAGGTTTTAAATCGGGGAGAGTTTTCCTCCAGGGGCTGCTCGATCAGGGTTATGCAGGGAAAATTTTCCCGGTCAATCCCAGGACGGAGGTCATTGATGGACTTCGGGTCTACCCCTCCCTGCAGGCAATTCCTGCTGAAATAGACCAAGCCGTCATTCTCGTGCCGGCCCCAGCGGTCATGCCCGTTCTCGAAGAATGCGGACAGAAAAAGGTGAAGGCAGTGGTCATCTACACTTCCGGTTTCGCGGAATCCGGCGATGAAGAAGGGAAGAGACGGGAGGAAAAGGTTCAACAAATCGCCCAGAAGATGGGTTTTTACGTGATCGGGCCCAACTGTATGGGGGTCTATCATCCCAAAAACCATATGGCCTTCTTCCCAGGCATGCCCAGGGAGCCGGGCAAGGTAGGCATAATCTCGCAGAGCGGTTCCCTTACCATCCTGCTCAGTCGATTGGCAGAGCCGCAGGGCGTTCGCTTCAGCAAAATGGTCAGCTTCGGAAATGAATGCGACCTGAACAGTAGCGATTTTCTGGAATTCTTAGGAGATGATCCAGAAACCGAAGTGATCGGGGCCTATCTGGAAGGGGTGAAGAATGGCCCAGCATTTTTTCGGGCCCTGAAGGAAGCTTCCAGGAAAAAGCCGCTCATCATCTGGAAAGCCGGGCGCACCCCGGGGGGAGGGAAGGCCGCCTCTTCGCACACCGGGTCTTTGGCCGGGTCCAGGTTCGCTTGGGAGGCCTTGAAAGAGCAAAGCGGCGTACTCCTGGTCAAGAACCTGGAGGAATTCGCAGACCTTCTCTCTGTCTTCTATCACCTGCCAAAGAAGGTGGGCAAGCGGCTGGCCATCCTCTCCGGACCAGGAGGACCAGCAGTATCCGCGGCCGATGCCTGCGAAGAGTATGGGCTGCAGGTAGCTGAGTTGCAAGCGCGGACCCGGGGGCAGCTAAAGGCCATTCTTCCGAAAGCAGGAACGAGCGTAAACAACCCGGTGGACCTGGGGTTGGGCTCGGTCTTCGAAGTGGATCTTTACGGGCGGGCGGCCGCATGTGTGGGCCTTGACCCGGGGGTGGATGCCCTCATTTTTCAGGGGCGGGGCGCGACCCCGAGACTGGACATTAATTATGCCACCCTGTTGATCGAGGCGCAGCAAAAGGTCCGCAAGCCGTTCCTGGCGATCTCTCCGGGAGGCATGGTCCTGGAGCCGCAATCGGTGAATGCGCTCATCAAGGCCGGAATCCCGGTCTACCCTTCCGCTGAGCGGGCCATCTGGGCTTACGCCAATCTTTACCACTATGGGGAGAAGCGATTCCATGGATGAGCAGGATTTTTTCCCAGCCCCTTCACTCCCCAAGCCGCGCATCGCCATTCATATAATACTTTTTCTTCTTACCGTGTTCACGACCCTTTTGGCGGGGGCCTTGCATAAAGGAGCGGACCTCTTCAAGAATCCCGAACACATTCTCATGGGGATCCCCTTTTCCTTCTCTCTGATGGGAATCCTCCTCGCTCATGAGCTGGGTCATTACCTTACCGCCCGGAAATACGGTCTGAACGTCACGTTGCCCTATTTCATCCCTGCTCCTCCCTTACCCTTTATTATTGGGACATTCGGGGCTTTCATTAAAATGCGCTCTCCTGTCCGCGACCGGCGAATGCTTTTAGATGTGGGGGCAGCCGGTCCCTTGGTTGGGGTCGCGGTCTCCGTTCCCTTTCTCATTCTGGGCCTTCAGTCTTCAGAGGTGAAATTGGTCCAGGGAGAGGGGGGGATGATGCTGGGGTCTTCTCTCCTTCTTTCGCTGATGAGTTGGTTGGTCGTCGGGCCGATCCCCACGGGATATGATATTGTGATCCACCCTGTGGGGTTTGCCGGATGGATCGGTCTTTTAGTGACTTCGCTAAATCTCCTGCCCGTCGGCCAGCTGGATGGAGGACATGTAGCCTACGCCCTGTTCGGGGAGAAGCAAAACAAGATATCGAAGTACGTTTTCCTGGCCCTTTTGGCTCTGGGAATTTTTGGCTGGCAAGGATGGCTTTTCTGGAGCCTTCTTCTTTTCATCATGGGCTTCCGTCACCCTCCGCCGCTGCATTGGTGGGTCTCTCTGGACCGGAAGCGCAAAGTCATCGGGTGGTTAACCGTGATCATCTTCATTTTAACTTTCATTCCCGTTCCTTTCAGCGGGTTTTAAAAATAAGAGAATGCCCTTCCGCTTGGGCTGCGAGGCTGCGGTGGGTTTTGGAGAAGGGGATGGAGGTCAAAAGACTGGAAGTGGGTTTTTTTGAAAACAATTGTTATGTTTTGACCTGTAGGCGAACGCGGGAGAGTGTGATCATTGACCCGGCTGCTGAAGCCAAGCGCATCCTGGGCGAGACGGGGGAAGCGAAGGTACGGTATATTCTGATCACCCATGGACACATGGACCATATCGGCGCGCTGGAGGAGGTAAGAAGGCAGACGGGGGCGGCCGTGGCCATCCATGCGCAGGATGCCCGCGCCCTGAAAGATAAGCCGGATTTCTTCCTGGAAGATGGGCAGACGCTCACGTTCGGAAAGGTGACCCTTAAGGTCTTGTATACCCCAGGCCATTCTCCCGGCGGAGTCTGCTTTCTGACCGGGAAAATTCTCTTCAGCGGAGACACAATTTTCCCCAATGGCCCCGGAAACACAGCGATCCCCGGAGCCGATGAACAGCTGATTCTGTCGTCCATCCACTCGAAAATCTTCATTCTTCCTGACGATACGGTTATTTATCCAGGACACGGGCTGGAGACTACGGTTGGGCGGGAGAAAGCGACTTCTTTCTACCCCATTCCCCGGGGAATGAAACGAGATCATGCATGAAAATCCAGGTGCTGGAAGGAAACTTCTACCCGGAGGTTTTGGTGCGGGAGTGGGAAACACTCCTCGGTGCTAGCCGCTTGCAGAATCCTTTCCTGACTCCACTCTGGAATGAAATTTGGCTAAGGCATTTCGGTAAATCCCTCCAGGTCCAGGTAATTCTTTTTCGGGCTTCCGGGGGAGCCCTGTTAGCCGTGGGGTCCTTCTCCAATCCTGCCGGACCAGGAGGCCAGAAGGGACTCACTCTGTCGGGCAGCACGGACGTTTGTGATTACCGGGATATAATTATCGCCCCTGGGAAGGAGGAAGAAGTTTTCCAGGCCCTGGGGCGGTTTTTCGCCGAGGGACCCTGGGAATATCTGGAGTTCAACGGAATTTCCGAATTCTCCCCCACGAGGCAATTTTTGCCGGCCCTGATGCCGCTTTTTGGTTTTCCTGTGGTCCAGGAAGTCGAGGAGGTTGCCCTTTATTTGGACCTCCCTATAACCTGGGAGGCGTTTTTGGAAAGATTGAGTTCCAAAGACCGGCACGAATTGCGCCGGAAAATGCGTCGCCTGGAAAAAGAGTTGGCTTTTGAAATACTGCGCGTAGATGACGGCCTTTCCCTGCGCGCGGGAATGGAAATTTTCTTTGCTCTCCATCGTAAAAGCCGAAAAGATAAAGCTGAGTTCATGACTCCACAGATGGAGGCTTACTTTCAAGAAATATCCACCCGGTTTCGCGAGAAGGGTTGGCTGAATTTGTCTTTTTTAAAAGTCAGCGGGAAAGAGGTGGCCACGTTTTTTTCTTTCGACTTTGCCGGGACAGAGTACGTTTACAATTCCGGCTATGACCCAGAATTTGCCCGGTTCAGTCCGGGGATCGTGCTGGCTGCCCAATGTATCCGCCAGGCTATCGAAAGAAGGATGACCGGGTTCAATTTCTTACGAGGGCGGGAAGACTATAAGTACCATCTGGGGGGAAGGGAAGAAAAGATCTACCGGATTCGCGTGTCCAAGAATGAAAAGCATCGCGGTGTTGAGCGTTCATAGCTGTCCTCTGGCTGCTCTCGGCGGAAAGGAAACGGGGGGGATGAATGTCTACGTGCGGGAGCTGAGTCGAGAGATGGGCCGCCGGGGATTTCGGGTAGATGTTTTCACTCGATCGCAGAACCCCCATATCTCCCGCATCGTCCCTCTCGAGCGCAACGCGCGGGTCATCCACCTCAAGGCTGGGCCCGAGGAACCTGTTCCCAAGGACGAGCTCTGGCATTATCTGCCAGAATTTGTCTCGGGAGTCGTGCAATTCGCCGACGGCGAAGATATTTCTTATGACCTGGTGCATTCGCATTACTGGCTCTCTGGATGGGTGGGGGGAGAACTCAAGCATAAATGGTCCATTCCTTTGGTCCATATGTTCCATACTCTGGGGGCACTGAAAAACGAGATGAGCCGGGTGAAAGATAAGAAAGAGCCGATGAAGCGATTGGCCGTAGAAGGGCAAATCATGAATTTTGCCGACTGGGTCGTCGCTCCGAGTCCGTGGGAAAAGGAACAGATGATTTCTTACCACCAGGCTCAACCTGAAAAAATTAAAGTGATCCCCTGCGGCGTGGATTTGCAACTGTTCAAGCCGCTCCGCTCCTTAAAGGCCAAGAAATTTCTGGGTCTTCTGGAAAAGAAATTCATACTTTTCGTCGGCCGCATCGATGCCATAAAAGGAATTGATGTATTAATTCGGGCCATCCATCACCTCACCTGTAAACCTTTTAGGAGTAATCAGGAGCTGGGGTTGATTATTGTGGGGGGAGAAATGGACGTAGACCCGCAAATGGAAAACCAGGAGATGCAAAGGTTGCGGAAGATGGTGGCCCGGATGAAATTGCCAGATCGGGTCGCCTTCTGGGGTTCTCAAAGGCAGGATTTGCTCCCTTACTTTTATTCAGCAGCGGAGGCCCTGGTCCTTCCTTCGCGCTACGAGTCTTTCGGCATGGTGGCTCTGGAAGCGATGGCCTGCGGGACGCCCGTGATCGCCTCCCGGGTTGGCGGGCTTCAGTACACGGTAGAAGATGGCCGGACCGGGTTCTTAATCCCGGAAGGGGATTGGCGGCTTTTGGCCGAGCGCATCTGCGAGATCATCGAGAATCCTCCCCTGCGGGAGAAGCTGGTGGTAGCGGCCAAGGAAAAAGTCAAGCAATTCAGCTGGCCAACGATCACGAAAAAAGTCTTATCTCTATACGACTCTTTTCCTCATTAGCCTTTTAGGCCAATAGTTGCGCTCCGAATCAGAAGGGCGCCAAGCTCCGCGTGCTCATCCTTTATTTTGGGAAACACCGGGAACCTGGAAAGGACCAAACCCCAGAATTTTGGGAAAAAAACCGAACAAGCGGGGCACATGCTAACTGAAGGTTGGAAGCATCTGGTAGAGACCTGCTCGTTTAGGGGCGAAGGGCAATACCCGATTCCCGCTTATTCCGAGTTTATGCCGCCGGTCCGTTTAGGTTGCCGGCCTTACGGCGGGAAAAGCGATAGGTTTTTCTCTGGACAGGATCCGGTGGGGTTCCCGGTGACGGAGTTCGAAGAGGCTTTCGAAATCCGTCCGGGCCTGGATAATATTGCCCACCAGGAACTGGGGGCGATAAACCATCTGTGGCACGGGCAACCTGCGGAAGGATTGGCAAAAAATAAACTGGTCAACAACCCCTATTGGCCACCGGAAC
Source organism: uncultured Syntrophaceae bacterium (assembly GCA_964421095.1). Taxonomy (GTDB): domain Bacteria; phylum Desulfobacterota; class SM23-61; order SM23-61; family SM23-61; genus CAYQWO01. The sequence continues at coordinate 4,575 of CAYQWO010000077.1, read as the reverse complement.
TGGCGAGACAGGCGGGCACTTTAAGGCATGAACGCTTCGTCATTATTCTTCCCCTGGCGCTATCTCGCACCCAGGACGACAAAGGGAGAAGGCGCTGGACCTTTTTCGGCGGCAGTGAGCAGGGGCCTCTTCGCCCCTTTTGGAAGAGTTTCTTCACCTCCCCCGGCAAAGAGATCGAGCCTGAAAGGGCCATGGGTTTCATACGGGCCCTGCTGCATGCCGCCTACGGCGAACCTTCCGAAAAACTGCTTGATCTCCATCGTGTTGGCTTTCGGATTCTAACCGAGGACCCAGACCCGCATGAAACTCTTCGGCCAGCCTGGACAGCGCCTTTCATCTGGACCCGGGGGATGCCCCTGCAAGGGGTGAAATACCTCCTGGGCTTCAAGCCTTTCGGAAACCTTTCCGAGGCGCTGAAAGAAGCCTACTTCGCCGGGGAACTCCACTTGTTACCTTTCCCGGGCAGCCTCCTTTTTTGGGGTGTCCCCGGTTACCTGCAGATGCAGCGCGAATGGCCCATGGCGAATCAGATTCCTCTGTTGCATGCGGTGCAGCGTCATGAGGCCCCTCACGGTCTCCGAGTGCCTCAATCCGGCTGGATCCATGTCCCCCATCCGGACCATCCTTTCCCCCGTGAAGGTTACGGTCCGATCAGAAATACTTTCCGGCGAACCCACCGCTGGGCCAGGGTGCATCGTCACGAGGACGAACTGGCGATCCGGGGCCGGGAGGAACATCTCCTCCACGTGCTCTTCAGCACTGCTCCCCACGACCTGGAACTCTATGGAAAACCCATGGCCCGGAACAGCCAGGTCTGGACTCAGGATTACCACTTCTTACTCGACGGCCCAAAGGCCACAAGAGCGGAGATTCAGGCGGCTATTGAGGCCATCAAGCAAGGCGGTTTATTCGGATACCGCTTCCAGTATCCTCCAATACGCGTAGGCTCCTATGAGGTTTACTGGCACCGGCCCCTCGTAGCCTACCTGTCTCCAGGAACGCAGAAACCCGTTGTTTTACCGGAGGCCCCTCTGGGATATCTCACGGCTTACGAGGCCAAGCATCCTGATCTAAGCTGTCCCGTCGAACTTTGGCCCCGTCTTTTGGAGCGAAGCGCGTACCTGGCTGCCATAGAATTTTCCCAGGATCAGAAACACGAGCACCAGACCATTCATCGGATCATGAATTTACTGGCTGCCCAAAAACTACTCGGTAAGCAGAAACTCCCCCATTCCTTGGCCCGGCAGATATTGATGCTGCCGGAGAACAAGACCCTTACGGAATGGCTAGCATCCCTTTCTGAGATTGCGGGCAATTTCGAGCGAGGGCAGTGGCTCATCAATCAATTGCGAGACCTGGTTGAGTCAAAAGAAAAAACTCTCCCGCTATCCAAAAAGAAAGGGATGCCGGACTCATTGACCTTTGGCCGTACCGCCTCTCGCTCGTTCGAGGTCCAATACTGGAAGGACATTGTCTCTCTTTCGGCCGGGAGATACATCAATAAAGCCAACTCCGACTGTATCCAGGACCCCGTGACCCAGCATAGGCTAAGGCATCATCGTCGAGACCTGGAGGCGCTGGGGGATTACCTGCTTGCCTACTATCGACGAGTCATAGCCAGATACGGCATGAGGGGGAAAGCTTTCGCCGGGGACCTTCCTTTCCGGTGGGAAACAGATTTTAATTTTGATTGGTGGGGAGGCTGGGTAGAAGACCAGGAGGGGCGAACCGAGGAACGCAACCTCATGGTGATAATTCCGGGGCGAGACAGAAGTCGAGCCGTCATCATGGCGGATCATTATGACACGGCATATATGGAAGACGTCTATTACAAGGACGAAGGCGGTTCCGGCGCCCGCCTGGCTGCTGCGGGAGCAGATGACAATCACTCGGCGACTGCGGCCTTGATGCGGGGGGCCCCTATTTTTTGTGACCTGAGCCGGGAGGGGAAGCTTGGTTGTGATATCTGGCTGGTCCACCTGACCGGCGAAGAATTTCCCTCGGATTGCCTCGGAGCACGCCACCTTAGCCAGAAGCTCGTAGAGGGCACATTGAAATTGCGCCTTCCAGAGGGGAAAGAGCGCAATCTATCGAAAGCGAAAATTCAGGGCGTGTTTGTGCTGGACATGGTGGCGCACAACAATGACCATGATCGAGACAAATTTCAGATATCGCCGGGAGCGGGGACGGAAGCGATCTGGTTAGCCTATCAGGCCCATATGGCCAATGAAATATGGAATGCCTCCACCCGGGTTTGGAACCAAAGGCCTTCCCGTCGCGGGCGTGGCCGTGGGAAGCGGAGCCCCGATAAGAACGTTATCCCTGAAATTGCGCTCCATCCGAGACTCGACGGTCAAATCCGCCTGCCCCGAAACCCTCGAAGTACGCTTTATAACACCGACGGCCAGATTTTCTCAGATGCAGGGATTCCCGTAGTTCTCCTCATGGAGAACTACGATATCAACCGTAAGGGGTATCATGACAGCCATGATACCATGGAGAACATCGACCTTGATTATGGAGCGGCCCTTGTGGCCATTGCCATCGAAGCTGTGGCCCGAGCAGCCATGAGGGAGAGCCGGAGCTAAGGCATTGCCACTACGCCAGCTCTCTACTCTACCCCTTCCTGACCTCCTTCCCCTTTCCTTCAAATTACCTTGACACTCAGTTGCCCACTCAGTATATTCGCAATATCAATGGCTTTCGTGAAGGCTGAGATTTAAAGGAACGCAAGAGGGGGCCGAAGAGATGGAGCTGAAGAACAAAGTCGCGGTTGTAACCGGAGGAGCCAACGGAATCGGCCGCGCCCTGTGCCGTAAATTTGCGGCCGAGGGCGCACGCGGGGTGGTGGTCGCCGACCTCGACGCGGATGGCGCAGGAGGTGTGGCGGCTGAAATTGGGGGCCTGGCCGTGACCACCGATGTGAGCGTGGAATCGGACATCTTCCATCTGGTCGAGAAAACAAGCTCTGCCTTTGGCCAGATCGACCTGTTCTGCTCGAACGCCGGCATTGTAGTGGAGGGGGGTGCGGAAGTCTCCGATTCCAACTGGCAGCGGATCATCGGCACCAACCTGATGGCCCACATCTACGCCGCCAGAGCAGTGCTGCCGGCGATGCTCGCCCGTGGCGAAGGCTATCTTCTCCAAACTATCTCGGCGGCTGGCTTGCTCACCTCGATCGGATCGGCTCCCTATTCGGTCACCAAGCATGGTGCCCTCGCGTTTGCCGAATGGCTATCGATCACCTACGGCGAAGCCGGGATAAAGGTCTCGGCCCTTTGTCCCCAGGGGGTACGAACCAACATGCTTCCCAAATTTCTGCAAAGCGACGGCGAGTTCTTGAGAGAAAGCGCTTTGGACCCCGAGCAAGTCGCCGATATCGTCGTCGCCGGCCTGGCGAAAGAACAATTCCTCATCCTGCCGCAACCCCAAGTGGCCGAATACTGGCAGCGCAAGGCTAACGACTACGATCGCTGGATCCGCGGCATGCGCCGTCTGAGGGATAGAGTGCGCGCCAAAATACCTGGAAAGCCATAGCCGAGCTGGAACTCCATAACCCTTATCCTGACCCTGGCCCTAGGCTGGGTCCCGGCTTCCCGTGACGCCTCAAAATGAGCTCGTAAAAAAGGTAGGTCCGGAATTGACCTACGCTCTTCCCACGAAGTCGCCCTCATTACTCTTTGCCCCCTGCGCGACCGGATTCTGGGGCGGCCGGCCACGGCTCGCGGTTTGACGAAGATTTTCATCACGGGCCTTTACCGCCTGGCCCCGGCCGAAAAAGCGTTTTTATTAGTATCAGCCAAAGGAGGTCTTCATGTATGCCCTAAAATTTGATGATTGGTTTTTTTGTTGGGGTCGGACCAAGCTAAGATGCCGATTTTATAAATGTCTGCCTCCAAATGAAGGTCTTTTTCTCGATTAAATCCTCTCTTTCATGGCCCAAATCGACCCCATAAAATGTTCCATGGTACAACCGGGGAAATAGCACCAGTCCCCGTTGGTATTACTATTGGCTTAGAAGGATGATTTTGGGGTCAAAAATGCCGTTCTAAGGTCCAAAAATAACCCCTTTTCGTGGTATTCTTCTTCACTATCCAATGCTTAGCCTGGTCCGACCGGCCTTTTAATGGGTGACCCCATTCCCTTTTCGAAGATGAGATAAGAAAAGCTACCCAACAACTGAGTCGCGGTAGGGACGGCCCTTGCGGGCCGCCCCCCGCACAGATCCGGACTTGAAGTGCTACCTCATCCGGCTCCTACCTTGGGTTACTGACGCAGAGGCGTACATTCGGGTATGGGTGCAGAATACGCGGGCGCGGAAACCACCTGTCCACGATGCACTGCATCTGCTCCCAGGTAAGCTTCCGGGCCTTCTGACTGCGACGGCGCAAGCTTCGATGCCAGGCCCGTGCCAGCAGGGTGCGGAACCTGTCCAGAGCATCCCGATTCCCGGGTACCGCATGGTAATTGAAATAGCCCTGGATCACATATCGCAGCCAACCACCCTGCTCCGGCAACGGCCTATGTCGCCTCTGGCTGAGCGTGGCTACGACTTCCTTGACCTTGCTACGCAAT
>CAYQWO010000076.1:0-11423 GCA_964421095.1 uncultured Syntrophaceae bacterium | reverse complement strand
TAACTTTGCCGGAAGAAATTCTATTCCGCTTAGGAGATTTGCTTCACCAAAAGAGCCCGGGTACTCTGGAGACGGCGGGAAATCAGACCGGGAAATCTTTTCTTTTTTCCCTGAGGATTTTTCTGGAGACCGCCCTCATCCCCCGATCAGCTTCTGGAATGCCAAAGCATCCGTCCACATGCTCACGTTGTTGAAGAGGCAATAACACTTTCCTTGGCATTTTTCCCTAAGAGCTTCTAAATCCCCCTGGCTAAATCGATAGCGGTACCCGGTGATCCCATGGATGCGGAAGTAGCGGATCTCCCCAAAAGAAGGGGCGCTTCTGAAGGGGTCAACGCCATGGATCAAATTTGACTCCCGACAAACCTCATATGTTTCTTCATCGCTCCAGTTTCCGCGAGGTTCCCAGACCAGAAGAAAATCCCCGCGATCTGCTTCTTGGAAAAACTTCCGCAAATTCTTCTTATTGGTGGCGCAGGGCTGGAAGCTGGCCGGGGTTTGAAAAACCACGATCCTCGCCTTCAGGCCTAAGGCCACATCCCGCGTCCGCTCCCAGGCCCATTGCACTTCATCGGTCGGCTGGAAAGACCCGCAATGGTCAAGCTTTGTTTGAGGCCAGCCGAGGGTCAAGCGGCGATAGGTCGGGCTCTTGGATTCGTGGGTAATCAACTGCCAGGCTTTCAGGGTGAACTCAAAGTCTGCCGGGGCCTGCACCCGCCATCGCGCCACGGTCGGGGGCGTCGGCGGCTGGTAGAATGTCTGCTGCACCTCCACAACTTTAAAGCACACATAATACTGGCTCCTGCCCTTGGGAAATCCACAGCAGCCAACTTTTATGTCCATAGCCTGTTGCTTACCTCTTCGATTTTGCGGCCGGCGGTTTTTGAATGATCATAACGCGCAGGTCCATGACGTTTGTGCCGGTGGGGCCGGTGACCAGCAGGTCCCCCAGCTTCTCGAAGAAGGGATAGGAATCATTCTCCCTCAGGTACACCCAAGGGTCCAGGTCCAAAGCTTTTGCCCGGTTGAGGGTCTCCCCATCCGCAAAAGCCCCGGCAGCATCTGTCGGTCCGTCCGTGCCATCGGTCCCCGCACTCAGACCGACGATTTCCTTCCAGCCGGCGATCTCCAGGGCCAGGGCTAAAGCAAACTCCTGGTTCCGTCCTCCTTTCCCTTTTCCCTTCAGGGTTACGGTCGTTTCTCCCCCGGAAAGAAGGCAAGCCGGAGGAGGAATCGGGTTTCCGGAAAGGAGCACTTCCTTGGCTACCGCCGCGTGGACTTTGGCCACCTCTCGGGTCTCTCCCTCTACCAGCGAAGAAAGCATTACGGTGCGGTACCCCAAGGCCTTGGCTTTTTTTTGCGCTTCTTTCATCGCTAAGAGATTATTTCCGACAATCAAGTTGTAGACCTTCTCAAAAGCCGGGTTCCCTTCTTTGAGCGTCTCCTCCTTTTTCCCCTCTAAGCCTTCGCGGATATGCCTGGCTACTGGAGGCGGAATTTTTCCCCAAAGTTCATAGCGGTCAAGGATTCTGGCGCAATCTTCGAAGCGGGTTGGGTCGGGGACGGTTGGCCCGGAAGCGATGGCGTCTAAGGGGTCCCCGATGACATCCGAGAGAATCAAGGAAATCAGGGTCGCTGGATATACAATCTTGGCCAGCCCTCCCCCCTTGAGCAGGGAAAGATGCTTCCTCAGAACATTGATCTCCTGGATCGTTGCCCCGCAGCTTAACAGTAGGTCCGTGACTCTCTGCTTCTCTTCCAGGGTGATGCCTGGCGGGGGAGATGGAAGCAACGCTGAACCCCCTCCCGAGATCAGAAAAATCACTAAATCGCGCTCTGTGAGGTTGCTCAGCAGCCTGACGATCTCCTGGGCTCCCTTGAACCCACTCTCGTCTGGCAACGGATGACCCGCCTCCTGTACGTGAATACGCCTTAATTTCCGCCCATGACCATACTTGACGTTTATCCAGCCGGCGGAGATCCGCGAACCTAAAATCTTCTCCAGGTTGGCAGCCATGGCTGCCGATGCTTTCCCCGTTCCGCCCACCAAAATCCGCTCGAAGCGGGAAAGAGGATATACCTTCTTCCCCACTCGCAGAACATTCTTGCGGAGGGAAACGTGCGAGGAGAGAATATGGCTGGGGTCGGCAGCCCGAACCGCCTGGAGGAAAATCGCCTGCGCGTCCCCGCGGAGTGAGCTCAAAGTCTTGTGCAACAGGATCCTCCTGCCCTTTTCCGCGCCTGGAGCGGCGCTATTCCACGGTCACACTCTTGGCCAAATTTCTCGGCTGGTCCACATCGGTCCCCTTGAGAACCGCAATGTTGTAGGCCAGAAGCTGCAGGGGAACGGTCAAAATGATGGGGGCAAGCAAATGGTGGGTCTCCGGAACGAACAAGACATCCTGGGCTTTGGAGGCCATTTCTTTGTTCCCAGCGTTAGCCAGGGCGATGATTTTTCCCTCCCGCGCCCGCACTTCCTCGACATTGCTGAGAATCTTCTCGTACGTTTTTCCCTTGGGCGCTAAGACAACCACGGGCATCTCTTCATCGATTAGGGCAATGGGACCATGCTTCATCTCCCCTGCTGGATAACCTTCGGCGTGAATGTAGGAGATTTCCTTCAACTTCAGCGCCCCTTCTAGGGCAATCGGGTAGTTTATTCCCCGTCCCAAATAAAGAAAGTCCCGCGCGTATAGGTATCGCCTCGCCAGAGCTTCGATTTGCGCGTTCAGCTCCAGTACCTCCTGGACCTGGTGCGGTACCTTCAGCAGATCTTCCAACAGAGCCTTAACATCTTTCTGGCCGATCATCTCCCGGGTCCGGGCCAGGTACAGCGCCAGAAGAAAGAGTCCCACGAGTTGCGTCGTGAAAGCTTTGGTCGAGGCAACGCCAATCTCAGGGCCGGCATGAGTATAAAATATCCCCTCGGATTCCCGGGCTAAACTGCTGTCCACCACATTGCAGATGGCCAAGGTCGCGGCCCCTTTCTGCCTCCCTTCCCGGAAAGCGGCCAAGGTGTCCGCGGTTTCGCCCGATTGCGAGATGCCCACCAGAAGGTCCTGGGGTCCCACGATGGCGTCCCGGTAGCGAAACTCGGACCCTAAATCCACTTCCGTAGGAATCCGGGCCAATTCTTCGATCATGAACCTTCCCACCAGAGCGGCGTGGTAGGAAGTTCCGCAGGCGATGATACACACCCGGCGAATTTCCTTCAGGGCTTTTTCGCCTAAAACAGCATCCCCCAGCAGGACCTTGCCTTCTTCCAAAGAAACCCGGCCGCGGATGGTATCGGCAATCGCTCGCGGTTGCTCATGGATCTCTTTGAGCATGAAATGCTTAAACCCGCCCTTTTCTGCGGTTACCGGGTCCCAAGGAATCTCTTTGGGCTCTCGCCGCCGCTCCTCTCCCCAGAGGGTGCGCAGTTGAAACGTCCCCGCCTGAATCACCGCCATCTCTCCGTCTTCCAGGAAAATCATCTTCCGGGTAAAGGGCAGGATGGCCGGAATGTCCGAAGCCACGAAAGATTCCTTTGCTCCCAGTCCCAAGATCAGGGGGCTTTCTTTGCGAGCGGCGATCAGCTTATCTTTTGCGCCCTCGTAAAGCACGGCGATCGCGTAAGAACCCTGCACGCTCAGCAAAGCCTGCCGTACAGCCTCCTCAAAGGTTGCTCCCTGGAAAAGATGACTCTGGATCAAATGGGAGAGGATCTCCGTGTCGGTCTCCGACTTGAAGGTATGGCCTGCGTGCGCAAGGGCTTCTTTGAGGGTCAGGTAGTTTTCGATGATGCCGTTGTGCACTACGACCACTCCTCCGGCCTTGTGCGGATGGGCGTTGACTTCCGAAGGTTTCCCATGGGTGGCCCACCGGGTGTGGCCAATCCCCATATGTCCAGAAAAACTCTCCCCGGCAGTCTTGCGCTCCAATTCTCTCAGCTTTCCCAGAGCGCGGCGGATCACTACCTTCCCTTCATGGAAAAGAGCCACGCCGGCAGAATCGTACCCCCGGTACTCCAGCCTTCGCAGACCTTCGAGCAAGACTTCCTTCGTTTCGCGCGGACCGATATAGCCGATGATGCCGCACATAATTGCTTAATCCTTCCTCGGAGGCCGCTTTTTATAATGCTCCTGTCTGGCCCGGCTAACCGCCAAAGTCTCTGGGGGCACTTCTTTGGTGATCGTCGAACCGGCCCCGATGACCGCACCCCGGCCGATCTTTATGGGAGCCACCAATTCGGTATTGCTACCGATGAATACATCGTCTTCGATGATGGTCGGGTGTTTTTTACGACCGTCGAAGTTGCAGGTGATGGTGCCGGCGCCCACGTTGACCTCTTCTCCCACAGTGGCATCGCCGATATAACTCAAGTGATTGGCCTTGGTACCCTTGCCGATAACTGATTTCTTTACCTCCACAAAGTTTCCGATCCTGGACCCTTCGCGGAGGACAGTCTCCGGACGGAGATGGGCGAAGGGTCCTACCACCACGCGGTCTTCGAGCACACTCTCCGTAATCACGCAAGAGGCCTTGATCGTAACAAAATTCCCCACCCGGACATCCGTAAGCTTACAGCCCGGCTCGACCACGCAACCTTCCCCCAAGGTAGTCTTGCCCAAAAGATAGCAGTTCGGGTAGACCACTGTATCCTTTCCAATCTCTACGTCGCGGTCGATGTAGGTGGTGTGGGGGTCCATCAAAGTCACCCCGGCCAGCATGTGGCCCTGGGCGATCTTATGCCACAGCACCTGGTTGGCCCGGGCCAAATCCAAGCGGGTGTTGATGCCCATGACCTCGATGGGATCCTCTGCGGGGAACGCGTACGCCTTTTTCCCCTGCGCGCTGGCCTTTCCCACAATATCCGTAAGATAATATTCCCTCTGGGCATTCTGGGTGCTCAAGGACAACAGTGCCGAAAAAATGAATGCAGCCTCGACGCAATAGATGCCCGTGTTGACCTCCCGGATCTTCCCCTCTCCAGCTTGCAGATCTTTATCCTCCACGATCCGCAAAAGCTCTCCGGCCTCTCCCCGGACAATCCGCCCGTAACCCCAGGGGTTGTCCAGGCTGGCGGTCAGGACAGAAAGGGTTGCCCGACGGTCCTCGTGCGCCTGCAAAAAAGAGCGCACCGTTCCTTCGGTGAGTAAGGGCACATCCGCGCAAAGGATCAACACGTTGCCCCGGTAATTTTTAAGGGCCTGGCCGGCCACCACCACCGCGTGCCCCGTTCCCCATTGTTCTTCCTGGTCGACGAAAATGAGATCGGGTGCGCTAAACCGCTGGCGAACAAGATCGCGCTGAAACCCAACCACTACGACCAATCGTTCGGGGCGGAGGGTCCGCGCCAATTCCAGGGTGAAAGAAAGCATCGGTCTCCCCGCCACAGGATGGAGCACTTTTACCAGGTCTGACTTCATCCGCGTGCCCTTGCCCGCAGCTAAGATTATGATCGCCAGGGAGTCCATGATTTCATTTTCCTCCCGAAAGGAAAACCCTGAGAAGATGCAGGGGAGTTATTCTCATTATAGAAAAAACTATGGGGCAGTCAAGCGCTTTTCCTTCCGGCCATCGCGCTGATCCCCGCAATTTATTGCAAATTCCTGGCGCTTTTCTCCTTGACAGTTCGCGGGAAAAGCCTTTATATTTTCAAAAGATTAAGCGCTCAATGGCCATATGATGGATTTATCTACGCTCGTATCTGCCCTGCAAAATCCTGAAATCTACCCGGAGCATCCCGGCAAAGTGGATTTCGTCCAGACGCACATTTCGGCCATCTTCCTTACGGGAGAGCACGCCTATAAAGTTAAGAAGCCCGTGGACTTCGGCTTCCTCGACTTTACCACTCTGGAGAAACGGAAATATTACTGTGAACAAGAAGTTGTCCTGAACCGCAGGCTGTGTCCGGAAATCTACTTGGGTGTGGTGGAAATCCGACTCCATCAGGGGCGCATTCTCTTGGGAGAGGGGCCTGGAGAGGTTGTAGAATATGCCGTTTTAATGAAGCAGCTTCCCCAAGATTGCATGATGGACCGGTGGCTATCCCGGGGAGCTATCACCCCTGTCCACCTGCATAAAATTGCCGCCAAGCTTGCTCACTTCCACGCCCAAGCCGACACTAACTCCGAGATCGCCTCCTATGGTACGATCGACACCATCCGGCAAAACCTTGAGGAGAATTTCAGCCAGACCGAGAGGTACCTTGGGCTTTCCATCGCGGCAGAATTTTTTCGGGAAATCAAAGAAAATGCCCACCGCTTCCTGCAGAACCAACTTCCCCTGTTTAATCAGCGCCTCGCCACTGGAAAGATCCGCGATTGCCACGGCGACCTTCATCTCCAGCACATCTGCTTGACCGAGGAGATTCTCATTTTCGATTGTATCGAGTTTAACCAGCGATTCCGGTATTCGGACGTCGCCGCCGACATCGCTTTCTTGCTGATGGACCTCGATTTCCACGGCTATCCCTTTTTCTCTGCTGCCCTGGGGTCCGCTTATTTGCGCATCTCCCAGGATTGGGCGCTTTACTTACTCCTGGATTTCTACAAGTCGTACCGGGCCTACGTCCGCGGCAAAGTGATCAGTTTTCGTTTAGATGACCCGGCAATTTCCGCTACGGAAAAGGGCTGCGCTTTAAGAGAAGCGCGGCGCTACTTCCAGTGGGCCCATCACTATGCCAGGAGACTGAACCGGCCCGCCCTTTTCATCACCTGCGGGCTGATGGGCACGGGAAAATCCACCGTGGCTCGCGCCCTCGCGGAAGCCCTGGGATGGCAGCGGTTGCGCTCGGACGTATTGCGCAAAGAGCTGGCCCACCTCTCTCCCCAGCAACACCGCTACGAAAATTTTCATCAGGGCCTTTATTCCCCGGATTTTTCCCGCCAGACCTATCAGGTCCTCTTGGAGCAGGCGCGCCATATTCTGCATGCGGGATTTTCCTTGATCATCGATGCCTCTTTCAAGAAGCAGATGGATCGCCAGCAGGCCCGGGCCTTGGCCCATCAAGCCGGGGGTGACTTTCTCCTGATCGAATGCCAGCTCCCTGAGGACGAAGTTCAGAGAAGGCTGGCCCAGCGAGTATCAGATCAAGACGAACCCTCTGACGGCCGCTGGGAGCTCTTCGCCGCCCAGAAAGAAGATTTCGATAAGGTGGAGGAAATGAGCCCCGAAGCTCACCTGACTCTAAAAACGGAGGGTTCCGTAGAAGATTGCCTGGGAGCCATTTTCCGGCACCTCCTGCGGAGGGCCGGACGGGAACAGCCCGGTCCTGTGGATGTAAAATGACCACAACCGGGCGCCCCGTTCGGACTTTTTTCCAAAAAATGAAGATGCACTGGAAGAGGAGCCAGACATGAATCAGTTAAGATCCTTCCTATTTTTGGTGGTCAGCCTGGTTTTCTTGGTGGGTTGCGCGACCAGCGAGCAGGCCAAGCAAAAAGCTGGCATTCATTTCCGCTTGGGCTCCGAATATCTCCAGCGGGGAGACCCGACCTCTGCCCTGCGGGAATTTCTGGAAGCTGAAAAGTTCGATCCGCAAGATGCCTCGATCCAGTTTGGCTTAGGCTCCGCTTTGAATGCCAAGGGCCGCTTTCAGGAGGGCTTACGGCACTATCAAAAAGCTTTGGAAATCGACCCGAAATTCACTGAGGCCCACAACGCCCTGGGATCGACTTACTTAGAGCTGGGCCAATGGGATAACGCCATCAGAGAATTTGAGATCACCTTGAAAGATTTTCTCTATTTGACCCCGTTCTTCGTGGAGAACAACCTCGGGTGGGCTTATTATAAAAAGGGAGATTTTCGCAGAGCCATCGAACATTACCATAAGGCCCTCTTTATGAAACCGGATTTTGGCCTGGCCTACTATAATTTGGGCTTGGCCTATAAAAGTAACAAGCAGACAGAGGAAGCCATTGCGGCCATGCGCTCAGCCATTGCCCACGTTCCCAACCTTTTAGATGCTCACCTTCAGCTGGGCATACTGTCCTTCAACTCCAGGAAGCGCGACCAGGCCCGCAAGGCTTTTGAGGAGGTGGTACGCCTCGCCCCCAATAGCGAGAGTGCCCGCCTGGCCCAGCGGTACCTGGACTTGTTGAAAAGATCCCCCAGGTGACTCCGGGAGCCTCGTCCTTCTTAGGAGAGATGGCGGGGCGCGTCAGGCTTTTGTCGCCAAGTCATAATTCCACTTCCCGGCCAAGCCCTTTCTCTTCGGCCCGCCGCAGAATCGCCTGGGCCACGGAGATATCTTGTACGGCATTGCCCACCGATTTGAAATAAGTGACCTCCTGGTCGTTTCTTCGCCCGGGTTTTTTCCCCGTGATTACTTCTCCCAGCTCGGCCAGTATGTCTGCTTCTCGGATCAGACCTTTCTTCAGGGGAATGATCAGGTCGCCGGCCTCCTCCAGACAGGCGGCGACCGAGTCTACAAAAATCCTCCCTCGCCGGATGGTCTCTTCATCCACCTCCTGCATCTCCGGCCTAAAGGAACCGAGGGCATTAATGTGCGCTCCCTCTCCCAGGGCTTTCCCGTCAAAGACGGGCTGGCGGGAGTTTGTCGCGGTAACGATAATATCCGCCCCTTCCAGTGCTTCCAGCGGTGAGCGGGCGCTCAAGACTTCTACCTTCTGGCCCCAGGGGCTTCCTTTTAAAGCCACCTTCAGCACCTCCGCTTTTTCCGCCAAGACATCGAAAATGCTGATGCGCTCCACTTTCCGCACGGCCAAAACTCCCTCGGCCTGGGACAAGGCCTGCCCGCCCGCTCCGAACAAAGCCAACTTTCTGGAATTTGAGCGGGAAAGCATCTGAGTGGCTGCGCCAGTTGCGGCTCCCGTTCGCACCTGGGTTAAGCAGGTCCCTTCGAGAATGGCTAGAGGGCCGCCGCTCGAAGCACTGAAAAGGACGACCAACGCCTGCACCGCCGGCAGGCCCCTTTGGGGATTCTGGGGGATAACCGAGACCATCTTTGCGCCCAGGGCTTTAGTTTTTCCCAAATAAGCTGGCATGATCAGGGCCACTTCCCCCGGGCTCTTCAAGGTTAAGGAGCTGCGTACTGGAGATTGGGCCTGCTTTGAGGATAACTGGACAAAGGCATCCTTAACGACTTCGATGGCCTCGGCCATGGAGAGGGCTTGGCGAATGTCGCCGGCTCCTAAAATTCTGATTTTCATATCACCCCTTTCGCTCTCATTTCGCCGATTTCTTCGGAGGAATACCCCAAGATGTCCTGATAGACGACTTCATTGGCCGACCCCATGGGAAGGCCAGGGAAGCGGATCTCTCCAGGATTTCGCAGCAACCGGATGGGGACCGCGGGCAAGGAAAGGGTTTTCCCTGAAGATGGATCGTAAACTGCGGTAAGGCTCCTTCTTTCTTGGACGTGTGCGTCCTTAGCGATGTCCTGCATGTTATATATTGGTCCGATGGTTACATCCTCTTTTTCGCATTCTTCTACTACTTCTTTTAAGGTCTTGCGGCGGATCCACTCTCCAATGATCCGGTTTAGGACTTCCCGACTTTCCTTTTGGATTCTCTCCCCATTATTCCTAAACCCTGGGGTGGTTTTCAGTTCCGGGTGGCCGACCAGATCCATCATCCGTTCGAAAGGAGCTTGCGCGCTGGCGGAGAGGGCTACCCATTTGCCTTCTTTTGTCTGAAAGCTATTTCGCGGAGCCGTAAAATTTGTTTCATTTCCCATGGGTCCGGGAATCTGCCCGGTAATGGTGTAGAATAAAAAATCGGCTCCTAAGAAGCTGAAGAGAGGCTCATACAAGGACAAATCTATTTCCTGGCCTCCCTTCTCCCCCCGCTTCTGTTCGCGCAGGCCGATCATAACTCCCAGGGCCAGATGCACTCCGGCAATCATGTCCGCTAATGGCAGCGGAGGGTTAGTCGGTGGGCCATCGGGATGGGCGTTCAGGTAAGTAAAGCCGCTCATTGCTTCCGCCAGGGTACCAAACCCTGGTTTAGACGCATAAGGCCCAGTCTGGCCATAGCCCGAGATTCGGCCGATGATCAACCCTTTGTTTCTTTCCCAGAGCTTTTCCGCGGAAAACCCCAGCCGGTCAAGGGTTCCCGGTCGCATATTTTCCAACAAGACATCTGCTCTCTCCACCAATTGAGTGAATATTTTCCTACCCTCGGGATGCTTTAGGTTGAGCGTGATGGGCAATTTGTTCCGTGAAGCTACGAGCCAAAAAGGCTGATATTTCCCCTCTATTACTGCCCAAAAGCGGATCGCATCTGGGACGTTGGGAGGTTCCACTTTGATCACTTCTGCTCCGAAGTCTCCCAAGAGCGTCGCCGCGTATGGGGCGGCTACGACCGCCCCCAAATCGATTACCCGAATGTCTTTTAAAGGTAAGCTGGCTTTTTGCAGCTTTTCCCGCTGCCTGCGGATAAAATCAGATATGGCCGTTGGTTCCATAAAGCATCTCCTTCGTTATCGATGCGTATTGTCAAAAGCTATCCCCCCTCTCCCCTTGGAGACTGTGTCATAGCCCAGGCGGAAGGGCATGAACGTGGTTTTTCATGACTTTTTTGACATTACCTATAAATTTTCTAAAAACTTATATCAAAAGGAGCCCTAAAATGAAAGTTCCCCGCCGTCAGGTGACCCCCAGGCCCCTTGACCATTTCTTAGACGATGAACGCAATGCCCGAGACCACGAAAATGGTACCGGCGATGATCCTGATCGTCACTCTTTCTTTAAGAAAAACCAGCGAAAGCGGGAGTCCAAAAAGTGGCGCACAGCTAGTCAACACTGTCGCCTTGCCTGCCCCAGCATAGCGGATGGCCTGGAGAAAAAGGATGCCCCCCAATCCAAAGGATAAAATCCCTGTGAATGCCCCAAGCGCCATATCGCGAATACGCAGCCTGGTGGGCTGATGGAACGATTTCGGAGAGAGAAATATTATAAGAGCCAAGGAGGCAACGGGCAGGCGAATGCCATTGGCCAATATTAGGCTCACCCCCTGAAGACCCACCTTGAGAAGAGAGATGGAAATGGCCCAGAGCAGAGAAGCGATCAATACCAAACCAATGCCCATCCCCCTTTTTTCAGAGAGGGTAACAGGGAAAGGTAGACGGCCTCTTCCTTCGGGCCCAGCGATCAGGTAAATTCCCACCAAAACCAAAGCTGTGCCCAAGGCCAAAGACCAGCTGATGGGTTCTCCCAAGAAAAGCACAGCCCCGGCCAGGGTCAAAAGAGGCATGGCCGACTGGGCAATGGGGAAAGCCAGGGTAACATTAATCAGCCTAAGCCCTCTGATATAAATTGTGTCTCCCACCGAAATCCCAATCAACGCAGAGAGCATCAGGTACAACAGGGCAACCCCAGGAGCTTGCCATAGAGCATGAGTCCCGGGAGAAAATGGGATGATGCTCCAGAAAACCACAGAAGCAGCCAGGCAGCGCAGGAGGTTCAGACTCAGGG
>CAYQWO010000075.1:3559-11430 GCA_964421095.1 uncultured Syntrophaceae bacterium | reverse complement strand
CCCTTCTGCTCCCATGTTGATCCTTAGAATTTTCATAGCCGTTTCCTCCTTTCCCTCTTGGTATGGTCAAAATCTAACTACAGAGAACCCAGAGAAATTGTCTATTTTCTATTCTCCACCTCCCGATGTCTTTGCCTTTTTATTTACTCTTTTTGAGAAAGTTTAACCACAGAGGACACGGAGTTTTTATAACTTACATTACTTCTCTGAGTTCTCCGTGGTGAAATTCCTGTGGTTTCATATGTTCTTCCATTAACTGCCGCAGGCTCTCTGGAAAGCTTCTTTAAGAGCAGATCGCGTCCAAATCCTGGTTATTTCCCGGCGATATGGCATGCTGGCGCGCTGATCGGAAATTGGCCTTGAATCCTCCGCAGCCGCTCGGGCTGATTCCATAAAAAGTTCATCCGTGGGGTATTGCCCCAAAAGTACCTCTTCCGCACGCCGAGCCCTCCATGGCGTAGGAGCAACGGCCCCCAAAACGATCCGCGCTTGCTTTATGTGCCGGCTCTCGTCTAACGTCAGGCGGGCGGCAACGCCGACGATGGCCAGATCAACTTCCCCGCGAATAGCATATTTCTTATAAACTCCTCCAGTCATGGGAGGGAGAGGTGGTATTTGGAATCCAGCCAATATTTCCCCGATCTGCAGGACGGTCTTCCCCGGACTGACAAAAAATTCTTCAAGGGCAAGGAGTCGCTCGCCTTCTGGCCCAATCATTCGAGCTTTGGCCCCTGCCGCAATTAACCCCGGCACCGTGTCCGCCGAAGGAGAAGCATTGCAGGAATTGCCCCCCAGGGTGGCAACATTACGAACCTGCACGGAAGAAACGCATCCCGCCCCTTGACGAATCAGGTCAAAATCACTCTGAAGAGCGTCGGAGTGTTCTATTTCCCGCAAGGTCCTCATCGCCCCAATCTCCAAACTTCCATCTCTCTTTCGTTCCATCTTCCTCAGTTCCTTCAAGGATCCGAGGCTGATCACCGCCCGAGGTCGCATGATGCGGTGCCGTATCTTGACGACGAGGTCTGTCCCACCGGCCAAAAGGTGAGCCTCAGGCCCATAATGGGTGAGTATCTCGAGGCACTCACGAATGGTGGTGGGTTCGTAATAGTCAAATCTCACAATTCACCTACGGGATCGTCAGGGGGCCTTTATAGAAGATTTGATTTCCCTGGCTATGGTGTCTCTGGCGGCTTCAACTGCCTCCACGATTTTCACATACCCGGTACAGCGGCAGATGTTTCCACGCAGGCCCTGACGGATGTCCTCTTCCGTGGCCTGTAGCTTTTCATCCAGGAGGGCCTTGGCAGTCAAGATCATTCCCGGAGTGCAGAAACCGCATTGCACAGCAAAATGGTCGATGAAGGCCTGCTGCAGGGGATGCAAGTTTTTCTCACTCCCCAATCCTTCGATCGTCAGGATCGTCTTGCCTTTGGCCTGAGGAACCAGCATCAGGCAGCTTTTGATCGCCTTGCCGTCCAGGATCACCGTGCAGGCTCCGCAATTTCCATCGTCGCAGCCGCTCTTGGCCCCGGTGAGACCCAGCTCCTCTCGGAGCACCTCCAGGAGGGTCTTCCATGGTTCTACAAACACCTCGTAGACTTGGCCGTTCACATTCAATTCTATTCTTCGTTTCATCTCCAGCAAACCGGACTTCATTTTTTATTCAGACACAGATTTTCGCAGTTCTTTCTCTCTCTTCTCCTGGATTAGCCGGAGCACGCGCTCGGCAGAGAGAGGAAGGTCTTTGATCCTTACCCCTACCGCGTTGCACACCGCATTGGCAATGGCCGGGGCGATGGAGACCATAGTTCCTTCGCCGATCCCTTTAGCTCCCCATGGACCATCGGGAAGGGGGTCGGGGGCAAAGATCGCCTTGACCTTATGGCGCAACGGAATTTCTCCCACAGTAGGGATTCGATAGTCGCCGTAACTGCTATTGGTCATCAGCCCATTTTCGTAGATGTATTCCTCCAAAACTGAGGCTCCGATGGCCATGCCCAATCCCCCTTCGATTTGCCCCTCGCACATTTTCGGGTTGATGGGGAACCCCATATCTGCGGCGATGACCGCGCTGAGCAGCTTGATTTCGCCCGTTTCCATATTTACGGCAGCCTCGACCCCACAGGCATTGTACTGGAACCAGTTCCACATTTTGGGAGTAAGTCCTGACTCTTTGTCCCAGGGAATGGCAGGGCTTGGGGCAAAGATCCCCCTCCCCCGAACCGGAGTTCCCTTTTTCAAGCCCATCCTGCTTTGGTCAGCAAAGATCGCAAAGGGTTCAAAGAGGTCGGCAAAGGCCACCCCTGAGTGGGGCGACCCTCTCACAAATATTTTTCCCATCTCAAGTTCCAGGTCATCTGGGGAGGCCTCCATCTTTTCCGCTGCTGCCAGAAAGAGCTGTCTTATGGCATCTTTACAGGCCAGGCGCACGGCATTGCCGGTATTGTAAACGGTAAAACTGGAGGCCGAATAAGTATCGTAGGGAGTTACCGAAGTATCTCCCCTGGTCACCTTGACCCTTTCCACGGGAATCTTAAACTCCTCAGCCGTGATCTGAGCCAAAACAGTTTCTGCCCCCATCCCCTGTTCATCGCAGCTAATCAATAACTCCACAGAGCCGTCGTCATAGACCAAGACCTCGGCTTCTGAACGCCCTCGGGGAGTGTTTTGCTTGCCACCCATGGCCACCCCTTTTCCCCTCTGCCAAGGGCCGGGCTCCTGAACGCAAGGTTCTTCGAGTTTCATCTCCCGGGCCACTTTTTCCAGGCATTCCATCACACCGATGCTCTCAACTTTTTCCCCGTAGGCATTCCTTTCTCCCTTGTGCAGGACGTTCTTTCTGCGAAGCTCCACGGGACTCATTCCGAGCTTTTCTCCCAGCATATCCATCTGGGACTCTACCGCCCAATTCACCTGGGGGGTGCCGAGGCCACGGTAGGCTCCGGCCCAGGGGGTGTTGGTATTGACCCCGTAGGTATCCATAAAAAAGTTCGGAATCCGATAGACACACACAGCTCCCGACCCGGCAGCCCGCCCATCCTGGAGGCAAGCATAAGAGGCGCCATTATCGACGATCACTTTCATCTGTTGGGCCACGATGGTGCCATCCCTTTTGGCCCCCGTCTTGATGTAGGTCACCACCGGAAGACGCGTGGGAGAAGCCACGTACATCTCCCGGCGGGAATAGGTGAGTTGCACAGTTGCTCTCGTCCTGAGGGCCAGAAGGGTTGTCAAAGGCTCCACGTAGAAGCGCAACCGATTGCCAAAGCTTCCTCCCTGATAGGGGTTGATCACCCGAACTTTGGCACCGGGCAACTGGAAAAGATCGCATAGAAGTGCTTTGATAACGTGAACCCCCTGGCCGTTGGTCCACATGGTGATTCCCCCATCTGGCTCGGCCCGAACAATGCAGGAAGCAGGTTCCAGCTGGGAGTGGCTGATGCGGGAGGTAGAAAAACGGTTTTCCAGAATCACGTCGGCCTGGGCAAACCCTTTTTCCACATCGCCTGCCCGCAGTTTGTAATGACCGGTAATGTTGGGGGCTTCCGGCGTGAATTGGGGGGTTCCCTTATATCGCCCCAAGCCCCGATCAACCGCGGCCGGCGGGTTTTTTTTTATGGCCTCTTCGACATCGAATACTGCGGGCATTTCTTCGTAGGTCACGTGAATCAGCTCCAGGGCATCTTCGGCAATTTCGGGTGATTCGGCCGCTACGGCGGCCACCCCCTGGCCGGCCCAGATCACCTCATCTAAAGCCAAGATTCTGGGGGCCATCCAGCTGACCCTTCCCGGACAATCCCGGCCCGTGACTGCCGCCCGTACCCCGGGCAGTTGCTCGGCCCGGGAGACATCGATGCTTACGATGCGGGCATGGGCGTGGGGACTCCTCAGTACTTTAGCGTGGAGCATGCCCGGGAACTGGCGGTGCAGGTCTGCGGTAAATTGGGCCCTGCCCAGGACCTTGTCGAGGGCGTCCAGCCGGGGAACGCTTTTTCCTACCACCATCATTCTCCCCATAAGTCTCGGGCCACTCCGGCCAGCCCGAATTGTTTCAAGGTTTTCCTCCATGGTTTTCCGGTCCTCGGGTCCCAACCCATGAGCCTGTAGTATTCTTCTACCATCCCTTTAAGATGGGGCCCGATGGAAATGCCTTTTGCCCGGCCATCCGGGGGAGCTTGGATGATCCTTTTGGGTACGTTCCAGTCATCTGCCGGGGTAAACCCATGGCGCACGTTGAAGGCGCGCTCGAGATGCATCACCCGCTCTCCCACCTGAAGAAGCACCTCTGGGGAATAATCCCAGCCCGTCGCCGCGGAGATGGCCTCTGCCGTAAGTCGGAGAACGCCTTGCAGACCCCAGGTAATGAACCAGCAGATTCCCGTGCAGTCATTCATGAACTTCAGGATCCCGGTCTTCCTCGCTTCCATTGGCTTGGAGCGGGCGTCGAATCGCTCCGTGAGCCGCGGATACCCTGCATCCGGCTCTGGGGTCCAGCAATCCGCTCCAGGGGCCGGCCACCCGGCCCCACTTCCTACGATTTGCCCGAATAGGACGCCCCACGCTGCCCGCCAGTCGTGGAGGTTGATTCCCGTGCCCTTGATATGGGCGGCAAAATCGGGAGCCTCGCCTCCGATGGCCTCTGCTGCCTCCTTCACTCCCCTGGCCAAGATATCGCCGAAACCTTCCCGATAAATCATCTTGCGGAGGAGCGTTTCCACCATCTCGGCATCCCCCCAAATGAGCTCCAGGCCACCCGTATCACTTCCTTTGAGCAAACCTTTCTCGAAGGCTTCCATGGCCATGGCGATGGTGCATCCGGCCACGCTTCCTTCGATTCCCAACCGGTCATACTGGTCTGTCAGGTAAAAGATAGTTCCGGGCTCGACCACGTTCAGGATGGAACCGGCTCCCTCCAGGGCTTCGCCTCCGCCGCTTAACGTGGCCACATACCCCTTGCGTGGCCCTTCTGTCACCTCAACATCATAGGAACAGCCGATGGGGCAGGTAGGGCATGGCCTGGGCGTGAACTTTTGCCTGGACCAGCCCCGGCCAAAGTCGCTGAGCTGGTTAATGCGGAAATTTTTTCCTACAAAGCCGATGAGGTCTAGCATGTACCGATATTCGGCAATCTTGGTCTTGGCCTGACCGACCTTCATCCCAAAATGGCCGGGCTTGTTTAGGTTCTCCATCCACTGCTTGCGGACGTTTTCCAGCTTCTCGCTGTCCGCAACCGGGATGGAAGCATTTCCAAAGACGGCGATCGCCTTCAGCTTCTTCGCCCCCATGGCCGATCCCACCCCGCTGTGCGAGAAGGAGTGATTCTTGTCGTTGCCGATCATTCCTCCGGCACAAAGGTTTTCCCCAGCCGGGCCGATAGCGGCTACGCTCGCCTTGGCCTCTCCGACCTCCTTTTTAATGAGGTCCTCGGAATCATGAGTATCCTTTCCCCACACATTCGCAGCGTCCCGCAACTCTGCCTGGCCTTCGTGGACCCAGAGGTATACCGGTTTTTCAGAACCACCCGTAATTACCAGCCCGTCATACCCGGCCATTTTCAGCAAAATTCCAAACCGGCCATGGCTATGCGATCGCCCTACGGTAAAACCCGTGTCAAAATTTTTTGTGGCCAGCGTGATGTTTGTGGCCCCGGGCAGTCTCAAACCGGTTAGAGGTCCGGTGAAGAAGGCCAGGGGATTCTGCGGGTCTGTGGCCGAATAACCCGGGGGAAGCAGATCGTAAAGAAACCGGAGGCCAAGGCCCCAGCAGCCCAGGTACTGCCGCAGCACGTCATCCCCCGGCATGGGGGCTTCCGTGATTTCTTGGGCGGTTAGGTCCACTCGTAACAATTTTCCGCAATAGCCGCCTTTCATTTTTCTCCTTTCGGTCTTTGTTTTGTTTCCGGGGCAATCTGGAGGGTCAATCCGCCTCAGACATTTATCAGAATGTGCCGCCCCGAGCCCACCATCCTCACATGGCCCAACTGGGCAACCAGAGAGAAAGGGATGGGAAGATGGTGAACAGAATCAGCGCCGCGACGATGGCAATAGTAAAAGGCATGGAGCCCATGATCACATCCTCAATTTTCCCTCCGCTGACATTCCGGATGATATAAAGGTTCATGCCCACGGGAGGAGTCAGTTGGGAGAGCTCCACCAGGACAACCATGATCACCCCGAACCAGATCAGGTCCATCCCCATCGCCTTTATGATGGGGGTGACGATGGGCAGGGTAATAATCATCATGGTCAATCCGTCGATCAAGCACCCCATGATGAAATAGACGAAGTAAATCAGCGCCAGAACGGCCCAGTTGGGAAGCCCGAGGGAAAAGGTATAATTCATCACTCGCGCTGGAATATTTTGCTGGAGCAGGAGATTCGATAGAATGAGGCCACCCAGAATGAGAAACATCACCATGCAGGTAACTTCAGCGGTTCCCAGCAGGGATTGCTTGAAATCCTTCCAGGTCAGCTTTTTCCTGATGAGCGCCATGACCAGGCTTCCGACAACGCCCAGGGCTGCGGCCTCGGTGGGGGTGGCAATGCCGGCAAAGATAGTGCCCAGGCACAACCCCATGAGCAGGACAAAGGTCCAGACCTTCAGCAGTCTGCGAACTCTTTCTTTCCAGCCCAACACCCAAGGTTGGAGGGGAGCGACCTTCGGGTTGAGGCGCGACCAGGCCCAGATGACCACGATGAAAAAAAGGGAAAGGAGGAATCCTGGAATAAATCCCGCCAGGTAGAGCTTGCCGATGGATTGTTCAGTGAAGGCGCCGTACACGATCATGATCACGCTGGGAGGAATCAGAATGTCTAGGCTTCCCCCGGAGGTCATCGTGCCGTAGATCAACCTTCGGTCGTATTGATATCTCTCCATCTCGGGGATGGCCACCAAACCGATCGTCGCGCAAGCAGCCGCGCTTGAGCCGGAGACTGCGGAAAAGATGCCTGCAGCCACGATTGTGGCCATGCCCAGGCCACCCCGCATCCGTCCAAAGAAAGCGGAGGCGGCATCGAAAAGTTCCTTTCCAAAACCGGCGCGCAGAATGATCTCTCCCATGAGGATAAACAGGGGAATGGCCGTGAGGAGAAAGCTATTCATCGAAGACCAGGCTACAATGCCCACCGGGTCAAGGCCGGAAAAACCCCCTATGAGGAAGAGGCCCGTCACTCCTAACAGTCCCATGCTGAAGGATACAGACATTCCAGCGGCGAGTAACAACAAAAAAGCGACGATAAGAATCACAAGCTCCATGCAGATGAAAACTCCTTCCTACCCCTCTTTTCGACCCGTGTAGCTGACACGGCAAATGCCTTTTTGTGAGGAAAATTTCCAACCTTTTCTTCGACCCATCATGACTTAGCTACTTTTTCAAAAGAATCCGTACGTCCATAAAGATAGCCACAACCATTTGCAAGGTAAGAATCGCTGCTCCGATGGGAATGACGATGGCCGGGATCCAGGTAGAGGTTTCCAGAACAGAGAGAGATTGGTGCCCGATCTGCCGGTAGTAGGCCGCCAGCCTTGCGGATTGCCAGGTGAGGACGGTGCAAAAAAGAAGAGCGAAGCAGGAGGTGAGGGCGCGAAGGAACACCCTGACACCTTCTGGCAGGCGAATGGCAATTACATCTACCCGAACGTGGGCGTCCTTTAGTAGTGTGTACGCACCGCCCAAAAAAACGCAAAAAACCATCATGTAGGCCGAATACTCATCTTCAAAGTGGAATGGGCGTTCGAGCAGGCGCCTGGCCACAACGGCCGCCGTCTCCAAGATGGCCATGCCCAAAATGATCCATCCTGATAAATAGCCGTTAATGGTACTCAGCCGGTTAATGAAGGACTCCAAAGACCTGCCTATGACTTTTATC
>CAYQWO010000075.1:0-3459 GCA_964421095.1 uncultured Syntrophaceae bacterium | reverse complement strand
GCATCTGGCAAAATATAGATTGTGCATCCTTCATCTTTAAAGGCCTTCCATTTCTTATCGGTAAACCCTTCAATGACAGCCCAACCATCCTGCATATAACTCAGACCAGCTTTGACCACAACATCTTTCAGATCGGACGGAAGATCGTCGAAGGCCTTCTTATTTCCGAAAACCCCCGTGGGCGGGAGCCCGAAATCGGTTTTCGTGACGTATTTTCCCACCTCATGCCATTTGTAGGCATAAGCCCAGGTGACTCCGCCAAAGGCGGCATCCATGACCCCTCGCTGTAAAGCCTGGTAGGTCTCAGGAAAGCCCATAGTGACAGGAGCAGCGCCGAGGGCCTGAACAGCTGCCGCTGTTGTAGGATTGTAAACTCTCCATTTCCGTCCCTTAGCATCTTCCAGGGCGCGAACGGAATAACGGGCAAAGCATTGCAGCCCATTCCAACCGCTCATGCCAAGGGCCTTTATGCCTACCTTCTCGGCTTCTCTTTGCCAAACATCCCAGAGACCGCCCTCCAACCAGCCTCTCCATTCGCCATTATCTTTTAGGAGGAAAGGTGTGTCGGGGAACTTGTAGAGAGGGATGGATCCCCCCCAATATCCAGTAGGAATCTCACACAGTTGAACCAGCCCTTTCTGGACGGCCCCGAACATATCCTGGCTTCCGTAGAGTTGCCCACCGGGATAGGTAACAACTTTAAGTCGTCCCCCACTTTTCTCCGTGATATCTTTGGCCACCTTTTCCGGCAAATAGGCTGAATCCCCAGGACCCCAAACACCCGCCATTTTCCAGGTAATGGTCTTTTCCTGGGCAAAGCATGTGGCCACAAAGACCAGCGTCAGCATGACCATGGCCCAAATCGCCATCATTCTGCTTTTGCTTTTCATCGTTTTGCCCTCCTTTTATTCAGAGTATTCAAATGTTCACTCTAAACCCATCGGGACTTTCTCCTATTTTTTCTTAAACCCCCTCCTTTCTTTTTGATCTGCGCATTCCCGCTAAAAGTTTTTGGCCACCTCTTCTCTGGCCACCCAGAAATTATTGGGATAAGGGTACCAAACGCTGCGGTATCCGGGTGAACTGGCGTCGATGTCCACATCGACGACGCAAGAAACCTCTGATTTCAAAGCTTCTCTCACCGCTGGAGCCAACTCCGCAGGAGTTTTTACCTTTTTCCCTTCTGCGCCCATTGCCCTGGCCATAGCAATCAGGTCCGGGTTCCACGGCTCCCGGGTCGACTGTTTGGCAAAATCACAGAAGGATACCCGTCCGTAAAGCTTATTCATCAATTCCCGTTCTATCTGGAGACAGCGGTTATTCATCACCACTGCGATCACGGGTATGTCATATTCGCAGGCAGTTGCCAGAGTCGTGCAGCTAAAAAGAAAAGATCCGTCTCCGATCAAGGCCACCACGGGATATCCAGGACGGGCCACGCGGGTTCCGAAAGCAGCCGGTAGACTCCAGCCCATCCGGTGGAAAAAACCGCAATGGTGGAAGGTGGGCTTGATTACTCTGTAGAACGGCGGAGCAAAAGATAGTAAATGCCCCGTATCCACGAAAACAGAAGTCTCTGGGTACGATTCATTGAGGACCCGGGAGACCTCGTGGCAAACCCGGGCATAATTCAAGGGAGATTGCTCAGAATGCCTCAGGGTGACTACGCTCTGCTCCCACTCTTCCCTCCATCTGTTCAATTCCGCCCTCCAGCCTGCCCAGCGCTCAGCCCCCAGGCCGACGGATTTTAGTTCTTCGATCAAATGGGCCAGGGCGAGCTTCGCATCCGAGACAATTCCCACCTCTGGAGGATAGACTCTGGCAATTTCCGCAGGATCGATATCGATATGAATCAGGCGCGCTTTTGCAGGAATATTAAAGAGCGTCCAGCCGCCCGTATCTATATCGGAAAAATGGGTTCCCACGGCGATCAATAGATCACATTCTCCAGCAGCCCGATTGCCATGCCCGGTCCCCGACCTTCCAATGGGGCCCAGGCTGAGGGGTCTATCCTCCGGGTAAGCTCCTTTTCCCATCGTCGTCGTGCAAAGAGGAAGACCGAAGGTCTCCAGGAAGGTGGCCAGTTCTTTATAGGCCTCGGCATGGTGGATGCCGCTGCTCACAAAGACCAGAGGGCGCTCTGATTTTGAGATCCACCGGGCTGCCTCTCGGATGGCCGCCGCATCGGGCCCCGGGGGGTGGATTTTGACCCATTGTTTGGCGTTGGAAAGACCGTTTAGCTCGACGTTTGAGTGCTGAATATCAAAAGGAACTTGCAAAACAACGGGGCCAGGCCGGCCAGTGACTGCTGTTTTGCAGGCCCTCAAGAGCATCTCCACCGCCGTGTCCGGCCTGCTGATTAGCAGGGCCTTCTTCGTGTAAGTCTTTACGGTCTGGGTCCACTCCTCCGGTCCGTATCGGTAAAATTCTTCTATGCCTCCCCGATCATACCAGTGTGTTGCCCCGGCACCAGCTAAAACTAACAAAGCCGAGGATTCAAAGAAAGCGTTGGCTAAAGCCGGAGCAATGTTCATGTTCCCCGGGCCCACCGAGGTGCAAACGATCGGCAGGGGGCCTTGGCGTTTTGATCGGTAATACCCGTCGGCCATATGGATAGCCTGGTCCTCGGCGCGGCAGGCAATTCCCTGGATATGGCTTTCATATTTAATGGCATCTAAAAGCGCCCAGTTCCCATGCCCGTTATAAACAAAAGCCACTTCCGCCCCGATTTCTTCTAAAGCCTTAATCATCGCGGTAGCACATCTCATTTTACCCATCTTTTCCCCTCCTTTCTATCCCCAACTTCTTCTCGGCCAGGCTCGAATTTTCCGCAGCGGCCAGGGTTAGAATAGGCTAATTTATCTTTTCCTTAACTTTGGCCATGATCTGTTTTTTGATTTTTTCCCCCTCCAGCGTGAGCCGCTTGAGTTCTTTTTTCATTCTCAGCACGTACTGCTTGTCTTCCAGAGCGGATAGGTTGATCAAGACGTTGAACATCCCGCCCCATAAGGCCGCATCTGCCAGAAGAGCTCCAACGGCTGCGTCGCTGAGGGCATTGGGATTCCCTTTTTCGACGGCTTCCTGGCAAAGTTTCATCACCTTCAGGCTGGTCGCGGCCGTAAAGAGGGGAGGGTCGGCCGCTTTTTTTAAGGATTTCTGAATTTCTGCTTTGCGCTTTCTTTTCTCTTCTTCGGTCGTCTTGGGGAGAAGGTAGGCGTTCATCACCTCCTGGTAGGCGTTAATATCCTGGGCAATGGTGTCCGCCAGCGCCTCCCTGTGGGAGTGGGCCTCTTCGCGGATCTTCTTCAATGCAGCTTCGTGAGCCTCAAAACCCTTTTTACCCAGGCTGAGATTGATCACCATCTCCACCAAGGCTGACCCCAGGCATCCAGCCAGGGCGGAAACGCTCCCTCCGCCCGGGGTGGCGCTCCCTTCGGAGACGGCGTCGAGAAATTGAGT
>CAYQWO010000074.1:0-11514 GCA_964421095.1 uncultured Syntrophaceae bacterium | reverse complement strand
TTGGCGCCGAACCATCCTATGACGGTCACGATAGGAATCAGAGAGAGGATCAATAGAAAATAGAAGATACTCCTTCCGGTAAAAGAGATTAAAATTCCGGGGTCCCCAATCCGCCAGATAAACACGCTGACGGAGACCGCCATGAGCAGAATCGAAAAACGAATCTTGATGGTCACTGGCCTCATCGGTCTGGCCAGATAATTCAGCCACCAGGTGAACCAACCCGTTAGCATCGCCAGAGGGGTAAAAAGAATCCCACCCCCCAGGCAATGCAGAGCAGTGACCTCAAAAGATGGGATGCCGGTGATGATGTAGAGAATGTTAAAGAGCGGCGCCGCGAACATGAAGACGATGGGGAAGTGGACCAACATCGGATGCGGATGGCGCCTGAGGAGGGGCCAGCGTCCCATGATCTGGGGAAGAAATTTCGGCATCGGTCTTTCAGAAATTTCTTCCTTCTTTAATATACCCACTTGAGGGTATCGATCCAGAACCTCAGTCCCATGCGGAGCTGCCTCGATTTCAGCTGTGAGGTCCTCCCCTGCCGGGTGGCGTTTCATGTGAATGCCAGTCTTCCAAAGCTTGCTCTGGCTGACGTCGATGACCCTGCCCTGGTAGAGAATGTACGCAGGCTTTCCGTCTTTTCCGTTGAATTGGGATAGCGCTTGTATGTCAAATTCTTTCATAAGCTGTTCCCTTAGCTTGATTCGGGCGAAGATTTTCGGCGATTTTCGCCGAAAACGATCTGGACATCAGTTAAAGCCTACTATCCTGAATTTTCTTTTGCAACCGTTTTGTACGCTGGTACTTGGTAGCGAAATTTCGCATTAAATAATCTGGGGAAATTTTTACCCACCTACTCGTGGCCTGGGGGTGGGGGCGTTGCGCGCTGGCAGCATCGGCCGGGAGAATCCCTAAGCCTATGCTCCCTCTGAGTCTCCGTAAAAGCAGGCGGGGTGCCCTTTCCCGCCTCATCCATGAAAATACCAGCGCCTCATGATGCCAATCCCGCCGAGGCGGGACCTGGCCCCCGGGCCGGGGAAAGCCTGTCAAAATTATGTTAGTTTAGCAAGCAGGTACCAGTTTCCCTTTTCCTTTTGCAAAATTGATTTGAAATCGCCCGAATAATTCCTTTATAATTTTTATATAGAGTTTTATTCCTGATTTATCAATCCTGATCGGTCCATCCGAGAAACGGGGCATGGCCTACTTTTCGCGTCGGGATTTTCTGAAGGCTGTCTCTCTTACTGGAACCGCCGCAGTCATTGGTTGTTCCTCAGAATCCGGCAGAAGGTTAATCCCCTACATCGTCCCCCCGGAAGACATCATCCCCGGTGAGGCCACCTGGTATGCCACGACCTGCCGGGAATGCCCGGCCGGCTGCGGCCTGCTGGCCAAAAATCGGGACGGCCACATCATCAAGGTCGAAGGCAACCCCCTCCATCCGGTTAACCAGGGGAAACTTTGTGCCCGGGGGCAAGCTGCGGTGCAGGGTCTTTATAATCCAGACCGCTACCGCGGTCCTTTACAGAAGAAGTCAGATGGGAGCTTTGAACCCATCTCCTGGGAAATAGCAGAACATCGCTTCGTTGAAAAGCTCGCAGAGATCAAGAAGAAAGGAGGAAGGGACCGCGTCGTCTTCCTGACCGAATTAGTCACGGGCACGCAAAAAAGCTTGATCAGCCGCTGGCTAAGAGAGGTAGGCGCGAATGGACCTATACTGTACGAGCCCTTTGCCTACGAACCCCTGCGGAAGGCCAATGAGGTGGTTTTCGGTCTGGACCGGATTCCGACCTATTATATCGATCAAGCCGATTTTCTCCTTTCTTTCAGCGCCAATTTCCTGGAGACCTGGCTTTCCAACGTCCAGTATGCCCGTCAGTTCGCCTCTTTTCACGCGCCGAACGAGGGGGGCAAAAATTTTTTCATCTACGTGGGGCCCCGGCTTTCCCTGACCGCAGCCAATGCCGACCACTGGATCGCTGTGTCTCCCGAGAACCAATCCTTAGTGGCTTTGGGAATAATCCATCTCCTCCTTACCAAAGGCCCTCCTCCGCCCATCAAGGGGGAGCAGAGAGCCGCGCTTGAGGCGCAGGTCAAAAACCTGTCGCCTGAGATGATCGAGAGTAAGACAAGGGTGAAGGCCCAGGTGCTCCGAATGGTAGCCGAAAAATTCTCCAGAGCTAAAAGACCGTTGGCTCTTGCGGAGGGGCTGTTCTGTGCAGATACCCGGGCAACGGAAACGGCGATTGCCGCCAATCTCCTGTGTGCGTTCTCTCCGGGCACAAAGCAAACCATAGATTTTGAAGATCCTTCTTCCCTGGGAGAAGTTGTTGCGGCGGAAAAGTTGAAGGAATTGACCCAGAAAATGCTAAAAGCGGAAATCGAATTGCTGCTCATCGATCGGGCCAATCCCCTCTTTCATCTTCCCCCAGCCTGGGAGTTTCAGAAAGCCCTTAAGAATGTTCCCTTGGTGCTAAGTTTTTCCAGCTTCCCGGATGAAATGACCGAGCACGCCCATCTGATCCTTCCCACTCATACCTTCCTGGAATCCTGGGGCGATTACAGTCCGAGGAAAAATGTCGAGGGGCTATTCCAGCCAGTTATGGGGCCGATGTTCAATACCCGGCAATTGGGGGACATCCTTCTTTCCACGGGGAGAAAATTGGCCGGTGAGAAAAAGTTTCCCTGGAAAAATTTCTATGAAATGCTCCGGGGGGAATGGGCGCAGAAAATGAAAGCCAAAGGATCGCCGGAACTCCTATGGGTGGAAAGCGTGCAAAGAGGAGGAACCTGGAGCGCCCGAGGTAGAGAATCACATAGACTTTTATCCGGTTCGTTAAATTTTGCGTTCTCTCAACCGCCTTCGTCCTCCTCCGGAAAGACAGAGAAGCATTTCTATTTTGTGGCCTACCCTACCATCCAATTCTTTGACGGCCGGAGCGCCAATCGGCCTTTCCTGCAAGAGCTGCCAGATCCTATGACCAATATCACCTGGGGAGGGTGGGTAGAGATCGGCAGGGAAATGGCCAAAAAGCTGGGGATCTCGAAAGGGGATGTTCTTACCTTGCGATCGCCGCATGGAACCTTACAGGCTCCGGCTTATCCCTATCTGGGGATTCCCGAGGGAACACTGGCCATGCCCATCGGGCAGGGACATCTGGCCTTTGGCCGTTTCGCCAATAGCCTGTCGAGCAACCCTGTACAGCTGATTTCTCCGAACACCGACCCTGACTCGGGCGGAATCATCCGGTCGGTCTCGGAGGTTACCATCGAAAAACTGGGTCGTTCCATTCCTCTGGCTAATACCGATGGCAGTCTTTACCAGCATAGACGAAATCTGGTTCAGGCAGCCTCCTGGGAGCAATATCAGGAATGGAAATCGAAAGGCCTGAAATCCTTCATTGCGCTGCCTCTTCCCGAAGGATTTTCCCGAAGGGATGATTTTTACAAACCCCACGAGCATATTGACTACCGGTGGGCCATGGTGGTGGACCTGGACCGCTGCATCGGCTGCGGGGCCTGTGTGGTGGCCTGCTATGCGGAAAACAACGTGGCCGTCGTGGGAAAGGATCAGGTTCTCAAAGGCCGGGAGATGTCCTGGCTGCGCATCGAACGATATTTCGAGCCCGAGGAATGGGAGCCAAGGGCAGAGCCCAAGGTGCAATTCCTCCCCATGCTCTGCCAGCATTGCGACGAGGCCCCCTGCGAATCAGTCTGCCCGGTCTTCGCTCCCCATCATAGCGTTGAAGGCCTGAACAACCAGATCTATAACCGTTGTATCGGCACCCGCTTTTGCTCCCAGAACTGCCCCTACAAGGTGCGCCGATTCAACTGGTTCACCTTCACGCGCCCCGAGCCGCTGAACTGGCAGCTCAACCCTGACGTTACTGTCCGGCAAAAAGGGGTGATGGAGAAATGTTCGTTTTGCGTCCAGAGAATCAAAGAGGGCAAGCTGAGGGCCAAAGGGGAAGGGCGGGAAGTCGGAGACGGGGAAATCGTCCCGGCCTGTGCCCAGACCTGCCCGGCGGGCGTGTTCACCTTTGGCAACCTGAAGGACCCAAACAGCCAGGTATTCAAGTTGACCCAGGATCCCAGGGCTTACCAGGTCTTTGCCCATTTGAATACAAAGCCAGCAGTCATATACCTGAAGAAGATAACGAAGAAGATTTAAGACCGCAAGTCGCGAGAGCGAGGCATTTTTCTATGGAAGGCCTCAGTTACCAAGAGGTGAACCGGGAAGTTCTGCGCACCCTCTCTCCCCCGAAAAGGCCCTATGTTATTTTGGTAGCGATTTTTTTCACTGGAATCCTTTATGGAGCCTCCTGCTGGGCTTATCAGATCCTCACGGGTATGGGCGTTGCCGGGGTCATGCACCCGGTGATGTGGGGTATTTATCTGGTCAACTTTGTCTTCTGGGTGGGAATTGCCCATTCGGGAACGCTCATTTCCGCTATCCTCTTTCTGCTCCGCGCCCGCTGGCGCACGGCCATTGCCCGGAGCGCGGAGGCCATGACCGTCTTCGCTGTGATGATCGCCGGGCTTTTTCCATTCATCCATTTGGGACGAGTCTGGATCTTTTACTGGATCCTTCCTTATCCGAACCAGCGCAACCTTTGGCCAAACTTTCAATCCCCATTGGTCTTTGATATGATCGCCATCTCAACGTATCTAACGGTAAGCGCCCTATTCTGGTATACCGGCCTCATCCCGGACTTGGCAGCCGTCCGGGACCAGGCCAAAGGAATCCGGAGAAAGATATACGCGCTCTTCGCCTTAGGCTGGCTGGCGACTCATCAACACTGGCGGCATCATGGAGCGGCCTACCTTTTCTTTGCCGCCCTGGCCACCCCTTTGGTGATTTCAGTGCACAGCGTAGTCTCCTGGGATTTTGCCCTCTCCATCGTGCCGGGGTGGCACAGCACGATCTTTGCTCCCTATTTTGTGGCCGGGGCCATCCACTCCGGGCTGGCGATGGTACTCACCCTCTTAATCCCCCTACGGCGTATCTTCCAGTTCGAAGCGATCATCACCATCCGCACCCTCGAGAGTATCGCCAAGACCATCATTTTCACGGGCCTCATTATGAGTTACTCTTACGGAGTGGAATATTTCATCGCCTGGTACAGCGGCAATATGGTGGAGAGAGACACTTTCCTCTGGAGAGCCATCGGCCACTACGCTCCCGAGTTTTGGATCATGGTGGTGTTCAACTCCATCGTCCCTCTGGCCTTTTTCTTCAAAAGAATTCGCACCCACACCGGCTTCCTATTGGGAATCTCCATCCTCGTGAATATCGGAATGTGGTACGAGCGCTTCGTGATCATCGTAGGCTCCATGGCCCATGAATACAATCCTTACTCCTGGGGCTTATACCGCCCAACCTGGGTGGAGCTCAGCATCATGTTAGGGTCCTTCTGCCTGTTTCTTTTCTTGTTCTTCCTTTTTGCCAAATTCCTGCCCTCCGTCTCTATCAGCGAGATCAAGGAAACCCTTAAACCACCCCTGAAAGGGAAAGAGGAGAAGAACCCCCATGGCGTCTAAACTTGGTGTGTTGGGCATATTTTCTTACCTGGACAATTTGCTGGCGGCGATAAAAAGCCTGAGGGAGCGCCAGCTGAAGATCGAGACCGTCTACTCCCCCACTGCTCGTCCCGAGATCCAGCAGGCCATGGGACTCAGGCCCAGTTCTGTCCGATACTTTACATTATGTGGTGGATTGCTGGGAGCGACCACAGGGATGGGCTTAGCCTCTTACGCTCATCTCCAATGGAATTTTGTAACGAGCGGGAAACCCGTCCTGGCTTGGATTCCCTTCGTTATCGTGGGCTTCGAGTTCACGATCCTTCTGGGAATCCTTTTTACCCTGGCGGGGTTGCTGATTCAAACCAGGTTGCCGCGGGTGCGCATCCCCAACCATTACGATCCGCGATTTACCCAAGATCGGTTTGGGATTGTGGTATCCTGCGGCGAAGCCGAAAGGGAAATCGTCTTCAAAATTTTGAAGGATGCCGGCGCTGAAGAGGTGCACGAGGTCAAATGAAATTGCCGGATGAAATCTATCGGGAAATGATGGCGGTAGGCCCCAGGAAGTCCCCCCGTCGTCTGATGGCCCTTTTTCTCATTCTCCTGCTCATAGGGGCTGGCGCCTTCCTGGTGGGCATCTCCGGCTCTCAAGCCCATCGCGCCTGGCAGGCCTTTTTAATCAACTTTCTGTTTTGGGCGGGTCTCTCCGCTGGCGCCATGCTTTTTGTGGCCGTGTTGAACATGACGAATTCCAGATGGGGACGTCCCATGAAACGCCCCGCCGAGGCCCTGGGCGCCTTCCTGCCCGTTGCTTTCCTGCTTTTCTGGGTGCTCTATTTTGGACGGGAGGAAATTTTCCCCTGGGTCCGGCAACCTGTCCCTGGAAAAGAAACCTGGCTCAGTGCGGGATTTTTGTTCGGCCGGAATGGCTTTGGCCTTTTTCTTCTCATGGCTGCCTCTATGGCTCTCTTGTATTACTCCCTTCGCATGGATCGAGAAGTCCGCACTCCGCCCCAGAGAGAAAAAGACTGGCGGATGCAGATCATCTTCTCCCCCATCCTGGGAATCCTTTACGCCTTGGTATTGAGTTTGTTCGCTTTCGATCTAATCATGTCCCTCGATCCTCATTGGTACAGCACCCTTTTCGGGGCCTATTACTTCATCGGTAGTTTCTACACCGCCCTGGCAGCCCTGATTCTCCTATCCGGCCTCACCAGAAATCCCTTGGGCCTGGAGAAGTTCATCCAGCCTCGCCATTTTCACGACATGGGAAAGCTTCTGTTGGGCTTTTGCCTGATCACCGGAGATTTTTTCTACTCGCAATTCCTGGTCATCTGGTATGGGAACCTCCCCGAAGAAACCCGGTACGTTATCCTCCGAGTGCGGCAGAGTCCATGGGAGCCTCTGGCCTGGACCGTGCTGGTCGTTGCTTTTGTTATCCCCTTTGTTGTGCTGCTTTCCCGAAAGATTAAGCTGCGACCAAAACCCATGATGGTTTTGGGTGGAATCATCCTGTTGGGGATGTGGCTGGAAAAACTCCTTCTGGTGGCTCCCTCCCTCTGGAAAGGGCAGGAGATTCCCCTCGGTCTCTCAGAAATTTTAATTACGGCAGGCTTTCTGGGAATGATGGCCCTGAGTGTTACAGTATTCCTGCGCAAATTTCCTTTGCTCCCATTATCGGACCCGCTTTTTCGGGAAAGTCAGGAAGAAGCTCAGGCGCCGGAAGTGTTGGGATAAGATATGGATGAATCCTTTGAAAGATGGGGTCGGTCCGGGCAGTGGTTGATGATTTCTTTCGCTGTTTTAATTCTGTTCGCAGCGATGCTCTATTTCTACTATCTTTATCCTGAACGCCAGATCGGGCCCGGGCAGCCCATTTATTTCAGCCATCGAGTTCACGCCGGGGTAAAGGAAATCAACTGCCGGTTCTGTCACCCTTACGGGGAACGCTCTCATAACCCCGGGATTCCGGAGGTGAGCAAATGTTTTTTCTGCCACCAGTACATCATTCCCCAGCATCCCCAGATCGTAAAGGAGAGGTGGCATCTGGAGACGAAAACCCCCGTACCCTGGGTGCGGATCTATTATATTCCGGACCATGTGAAATTCAATCACCGGCCACACCTTAAGATGGGGGTCGATTGTATCGAATGTCACGGGGATGTGAAGAAGTATGACCGCCTGGTTCCGGTGAAATTCAAAATGCAGTTTTGTATCGGATGCCACCAACGCCTTAACGCTCAACTGGACTGCTGGCTGGCGTGCCACAATTAAAGAGGTAATGAGCTTGCCACTTTTCAAGGATGAACCTCACGGGACCACGAAGGCCTTCTTTTTAAGTTCCGCTGCTTGGATGGTGGCCGGAACCCTGGCCGGATTTATCGGCGCCGTTGAACTGGTCGCCCCGGACCTCCTGGGCAATATCCCGTGGATCGTCTTCGGCAGGATCCGCCAGATTCACACCAACCTGGTTTTGTTTGCTTTCGTGGGTTCTGCGCTTCTGGGTGGGGCCCATTATCTCGTTCCCGCCCTCCTGCGCACGCCCCTGCATAGCGAACGGATCGGGCAGGCTACGGTATGGCTATGGAACTTGGCTATGGTTGCGGGCGTGATCACCCTCGCCCTGGGATACACCCAAAACCGGGAATACGCCGAATTGATCTGGCCCATCGATATGGGGGTCCTGCTCGTCCTTGTTCTCATCTTTTACAACCTCTTCCAAACTCTCAAACGTCGCAAAGAAAATCTTTTGTACGTCTCCGTCTGGTATGTTTTCGGCGCGGTTATTTTCACATTTTTCAGCTATCTTTTCGGGAACGCCGTCTGGAACCCCGAAACCGGCTCGATTATGGGCATGCCCGATGCCATCCTGGCCTGGTTTTACGGGCATAACATCCTCGGATTTTTCTTCACCCCCCTGGCGGTCGCGCTGGCTTACTATATCATTCCCATCGTCAGCCGCGCCCCCTTATACAGTCACACCCTTTCTCTCATCGGTTTTTGGTCTATCCTGATGATGTATTCCCATATTGGCACGCATCATCTCCTGCAGGCTCCTGCGCCCACCTGGCTCAAAGTGGTGGCCATCACAGGTAGTGTGGGTATGATCATCCCGGTGATGACCGTCCTGGTAAACCTCTGGCTTACCATGCGCGGTCGCCTGGCGAACATTCATGCGGAAATCGGCGGGAAGTTTGTCTTTGCCGGCACCGTCATGTACCTGCTCGTTTGTCTTCAGGGTCCTCTGCAATCTCTTCCCTCGGTTCAGAGGCTGACGCACTTTACCAACTGGGTCATCGCCCACGCTCACGTGGGGGTTTTGGGGTTTGCCGGCATGACCGCCCTCGGGGGAATATACTTTATCCTCCCCCGGGTAACAGGGAAACCCATTTACAGCCTCCGCCTGGCTGATCTTCAATACTGGCTTGTGCTAATCGGAGTAACCGGATTTTTCATTATCCTGACCATTGCCGGTCTCATCCAGGGTAACGGTTGGTTGAACGGGGAAACTGTGTATCGCCTCTTGCCCCAGATCTATCTCTATATGGTTTTGCGCGCCTCGCTGGGGATTCTTATCGTTGGAGGTGCCGTGATCGGCCTTTATAACATTTTCAGAAGCCTTTATGGCTCGAAGGGGGTAGCCTCATGAGGGTGACCCCTAAACTCCTGATCGGTGGCTGCTTGATTATTTTTGCCGCTGTCTTCTTCGTGGCCGTCCTCCTTCCGGGTATTACCCAAAGCGATCGGCCTTCGGATATCTTTCGTTATCGAAGCCCCCTCGAGGAGCAGGGTCGGAAAATTTTTGTCCAGAATGGATGTTCCTATTGCCACAGCCAATATATTCGGTTTGGCGATTGGGATTTGGGGGCGGAACGAATTGCCCAGGCCGGCGACTACATCCACGATCGACCTCACCAGCTGGGCTCTGCCCGCACCGGGCCTGATCTCTCGCAAGAAGGGGGGGAACATCCAGACGATTGGCATCTGGCCCATTTTACTAACCCCCGGTATGTACGGCCGGAATCCCTCATGCCCCCATTTAAATACCTGGGGGCGGAAAAGATTAAGGCCTTGATCGCTTACAAGCAAAGTCTGGGGTTCAAGGATGCCGACTTTCGGGTGGAGCGACAACTTTTCTGGAAAGAAAAAGCCATCCAGGCTTACGAGGCCGGGCCCGACGCCAACGTGGCCTGGCTGCACAACATGATTCCCGAGCCGTGGAGGAAGCTGCCCAACCCGTACCCCACCACAACGGCCGGCCTGGAGCGGGGCCACAAAATCTACCAGAGTTTTTGCATCGGGTGTCACGGGTCGATCGGGGATGGAATGGGGCCGGCTCAACCTTACCTATATCCTCCTCCCCTGAACTTCACCATCCTGAAAGGCCGGGCAATTTCGGGCGGAATATTGTACTATCAGATCATGAACGGGATCACCGGAACGGCCATGCCCTATTTCAAGCGAGAGCTGGAATCGGAAAAAATCTGGGACGTAGGGAACTACGTGGCCGTTTATTTCATCGGCCAAAGCGATGCGGGAGGGGAACCCCGGGGGATCGATGCCTCCTATGTTGGACCCAGAAAGGAGCCATAGTCCGTGTTTTTCTTGGGATGGATCGTTCTTATCCTAGTCGGGCTGGGGGCAAGTTTGGTTGTATTGTTTTGGGCTCTGCGCACCGGACAATTTTCAGACCAGGGGAGGGCCCGATATCTTCCCCTGAAGGACGAATTTCCCATGTCCCGGGTAGAGGACCCGGCGAAGTTAACGGTAGAGGTCTATGCCTTACTTTTTGTCATCGGGATTGGGTTGGCTGCATTGTTCGGCACAGTGATTTTGACCTTGCTTCGCTGGCCAGGATAGCTTTCGCTCATGCGATTTTTCTCTCTGCTGGATTTTCAATACGTGGTACTTTCAGTTTTCCTCGGGCTGATCATTCTCGTTCTGATGTATGTGGCCTTCGGAGTGGATGTCTTTTCTCCGAGAAGAAAAGAAAGGCAGCGGCAAGTAGAAGAATACCCCGGAGGAATCCAGACGGAAAAGAATCCGATTCCTCTCCTTCTAATTTTCATCTATGTGGGTTTTGCCGTCTGGGCATTGGTTTATGTAATTTTCATTGGCGTTCGCGGGGGACCGTTTTGAAGGGATCAGGATAGGGCAAGGCGCAGGGCGTTCTACGTTAAACATAAGTGGGCGATATGATCTTGGCGCTATGTCCTTTTTGCCTGGCGATGGGTAAGGAATAATTCACTATGAATGACATTTTCGGTAACCAGCAAGAGAAGGCCTCCATCCACAGCTGGATTATTATTTTGGCCATGGCCTTTTTATTTATCGCCTGGGGGCTTTTTATTTTCTTTATGGTAGGTGACAAAGGGCCACCGCTCTGGAATTTCGGTGTCGTGCAAGATATACCGGGGCAGTCGGCTTACTCCACCCATCAGC
This sequence comes from uncultured Syntrophaceae bacterium, assembly GCA_964421095.1. GTDB lineage: Bacteria > Desulfobacterota > SM23-61 > SM23-61 > SM23-61 > CAYQWO01. Next base: position 546 of record CAYQWO010000074.1, on the reverse strand, counting down.
CCTTGTCGGCTGCCGGGGGCGAGCCGAGCCCTCAACATGTTTCCCAAAGACCCCTGGAAATGGGGAACCAGGAGAAGGGAGAAAAGCCATGAATCTGCGCGTGAGGGAGGTCTTGATTATTTTCACGGCTTTCCCCCTTCTTTGCGGCAGCCTTTTGGGCTGCGAGTATGCTCGCATGAGCGATCAAGAATCCTTAAACCCCTATGAGACGGCCATGCCGCAGATGCCTGAGGGTTCAATTCCCGTGGGAGGGGGTCTGGAAGTTTTAAAATATACCAGGGGGGAGGGGATGCATAATCCTTTGCCTTTGAATCAGGAGTCAAGAGAACGCGGGAAGGATGGATATAGCTACTTCTGTATTATGTGCCATGGTCCCGAGGCTGATGGCCAGGGGACGGTCGGACAGAGTTTCTATCCTTTGCCCACAAACTTGAAGCGTCCATACGTGCAGCAGCAATCCGATGGGACGCTATTTTATAAAATCAGTTTGGGTTTTAAGAGGCATCCGCCTCTGGCTTCCACGGTTTCAGAAGAAGACCGCTGGGC
>CAYQWO010000073.1:9476-11576 GCA_964421095.1 uncultured Syntrophaceae bacterium | reverse complement strand
GGGCGTAAAGCATGGACATATGGGTCCCCCACTCGTTTATTTTCACCGTGGCATTGATCCCGATCTTACGCAGGTCTCCGACCACAGCCTCAGACACTTCCTTATCGTTCAGGTAGCGCCCGCTTGGCGAATGGAGGAGCAAATCGAACCCTTTGGCATATCCAGCTTCGGCCAGGAGCTTCTTAGCCTTTTCGGGGTTATAGGTGTAAGGTTTAATCTGCGGGTCATGACCGAAATGGTATTTGGTGAAAGGAACCCCCAGCTTGAGGGCATTGCCTTCGAGAACCTTTCGGATGATGATATCCATGTCGATGGCCTGGGCGATGGCCTGGCGTACCCTCTTATCGGCCACCGGTCCACCTCTGGTGGTGTCAAAGGCCATGAAGATCACCCGCGAACTGGGAACCTTGGAAACATGCGAGCGGCCCTTCCATTCCATCAGACGGGAAAGGTGGGGTGGGATATTTACAATGATATCCAATTCCTGGGTCTGCAGTCCGGCGACGCGGGTGGTGGCTTCGGGAATGGGACGGAAGATCGCTTTTTTGATCTTTGGTGCGCCGCCCCAATAGTTTTCGTTGGCCTCAAGAAGAAGCTGGTCATCCTTAACCCAGCGGACCAGCTTATAAGGACCCGTTCCTACAGGATTGGCGGCGACATAGGCCGGGCCTTTGTCCAGAACATATCTCGGTGGCATCATCGCCCCGATATGGCCGAGCTGGGCATCCAGGTAGGGATAGGGCTTCTTGGTGATAACGCGCACCGTATAGTCATCGATGATATCGATGCGGTCGATGACCCCCTGGAGAGTGGTCTGCTTCATCTTGTTCCTGGGGTCCGAGATTCTATCCAAACTGAACTTTACCGCGGCGGCGTTGAATTCCTCTCCGTTTTGAAACTTTACTCCTTTCCGCAGGCTGAACTCCCAGGTGTGGTCATCGATCAGTTTATAAGACGTAGCCAAAAGGGGTTGGAGTTTCATGTCATCAGACCTTAGAAGCAGGGTTTCATACATGTTCAGGCAAACGTTGAAGGCCGGGGTTTCGTAGTGGTTTTGGGGGTCCAGGGTCGTAGGATCAACGCCCTGGGCGATGACGATGGTATCCTGCGGCGCGCCGGAGGCCAGGCCGAAACTTAAAAGAACAACGGTCAGGACATGAATCAAAAAGATTTCTTTTTTCATAAAACCTTCCTCCTTAATCTTTTTTACCAGGAATCAGCATGCCGGGCGCTGGAAAAGTTAAATCTATCTTGTTTCAAATTTTCCTGCAAGGAAAAAGGGAGACTACCCTTTTTTCTCGATCCGCTTGCCTGGCCGCATCCAGGACGACTTGGGTGCTAAGAACCTCTTCTCCAGAGGCCATGGGCTTACGGCCTTTGCGGACAGCGTCGATAAACTCCTTGAGTTGAAGCGTATAGCTAGAAGGAACCTGTTCTCCTGAGAGGATCCTCTGACCATTCAAATCAAGATGATAACCAAAACCAAACGGTTTCCCAGTCGCATATTCCTGTAACCTCATCGCTCCCTTGGTACCCACTAAAATAGCTTCGTGGAGTGCAGGAGAAGTGTTCAAGGAGAGGTGAATGGAGGCCAACTCTCCCTGATCAAAGGATAAAAGAATATCTGCCTCATCCTCTCCTTCCCATTGGGGATTCTTCCTCGAGGAAAAAGTAAAGACCTGCTGAGGCATTTTTTCCATCCAGGTCAGAACCGAGTCGATGGAATGGCTCCCCTGAAGTAAGATGACTAGGCCTCCGGCTTCTTCCGACCGCTTCCACCAATCCGTGGGAGGGGAGGGAAAATGGACCAGGAAAGAGATAATGACCCGAAAGAGTTTTCCAATTTCGGGAAGTTTCCTCTGGAGGGCAAATACGGCATCGGAAAACCTTCTGCTCTGGCCTACCATGAGAGTGATGCCATTCTCTTTGGCCACCCCCACCATCTCTTTCGCCTGCGCTAAATCCAAGGCCATCGGTTTTTCCACCAGGATGTGTTTCTTAGCCCTGGCAGAGGCGAGAGAAACCGGGTAGTGAAGATGGTTGGGCAAGGCGATGATCACCGCGTCGGACGCGTCGGCCAAATGAACGTCCGCTTCGGTC
>CAYQWO010000073.1:0-9466 GCA_964421095.1 uncultured Syntrophaceae bacterium | reverse complement strand
GGTGCTTAAGAAGCTCCTCAAATCGGGTGGTGATGTGCTTTGCGCCATAGCGCTCTTTCGACTCCCGGGCCTTCTTCTCGTCTGTATCCGCCACACCGATGAGGTCCACCTCTTCCTGCAAGGTCTCGATGGCTGCGAGATGGGCCTGGGCAATTCTTCCACACCCGATCACTCCCATCCTTATTTTTCCTTCCATGGGCGTTTCCTTTCTTCTATTTCAAAAAAAACCTGGGCACCCAGAGACTGATTTGCGGAATGTAAGTGATCAAGGCCAGAGGCACCAGTAAGGCCAAAAGGAAGAGCCAGATGGCCCGGCTGATCTTCTCCAGAGATATTCTGGCAATGCCGGAGGCGACAAAGAGGTTCACCCCTACAGGAGGGGTGGCCAGGCCAATGCTGAGATTGACCACCATCACCACGCCAAAGTGCAGCGGGTCGATCCCCAAAGATTTGATCAGAGGAAGCAGAACCGGTATGGAAATGATGATGATGGCCAGGGTCTCCATGATGCAACCCATGAAGAGGAGGAAGAGGTTGATCCAGAAGAGGACCAGGTAAGGGTTCTGCGTCAGCAGGCGGATTCCGTCCGCCACCTTCTGGGGAATTGCCTCCGCAGCCAGAATCCACGAGAAAAGAGAGGCATTGGCCACGAGCAGCATGATGCCTCCGGACATGATCGCCGTATCCTTTAAAATGGGCCACAGTTGTTCGAGCTTTAATTCTCGATAGACGAAAAAGCCGATGACCAGAGAATAAAACACCCCAGCTCCGGCTGCTTCTGTGGGCGTGAAGACCCCCGTTAGGATTCCCCCGAGCACCAAAATGGGCATCATAATGGCTGGCAGGGCTTCGAGCGTGGCTTTAAATAATTCCTTCCAGGTCACTCGGAAGGTTCGGACCGGATGATTTTGCTTGACTGCGTAATACCGGGCAACGACCATTAGGGCCAGGGTAAACATCAACCCGGGAATAAGACCGGCCAGAAAGAGGGCAGCGATGGAAACTTCGGTCATCGCTCCATAGATTACAAAGGCATTGCTGGGAGGAATGATCGGTCCAACCGTGGCCCCCACAGCTGTCAGCCCGGCGGCATATTCAGGGGGATACCCCTCTTTTACCATTGCCGGGATCATTACGGACCCGATGGCCGCTGTATCTGCTGATCCGGCACCTGTGATCCCGGAAGAAAAATCCATGGCGACCAGGGTCACAAAACTCAGGCCTCCCCGGATCCTGCCCACGAGCATGTTGGAGAAATTTACGATCCGGGTAGTAATCCCGCAGGCATCCATTAAATTCCCGGCGAGAATAAACAGAGGAACGGAGATTAAGAGAAATGAATTTAGGCCCACAAACATCCTTTGCGGAACCAGGACCAGGGGTAAATTGGCCTGAATGATCGAAGCCGCTCCACTGATTCCCAGGACGAAAACAACGGGGACTCCGATAATCAATAAGAAAATGAAAATGACGGTGGTTAACACTTTTCTCCCCCTTCGGAGTTGACCTGGAGCATCGTGTTTGTCAGGCCAACGAGGGAGAAAAAGGCCAGGAATCCAAAGCCAAGAAAGATCGGGAGATAGACGATGACCATGGGGATCAACAAGGCCGGGCTTACCGTCTTCGTAATCATGCTAGTCTGAATCAATACAGTAGAGAAACCGGAAGCCAACACTGAAAAGGCCAACATGATGAAATACATGAGAAGGTTTGCCCCTCTCTGCCATTTAGGGGAAAGCCGGTCTTTCACGAAAGCTACATTGATGAGCCCCCCCTTCTTGAGGGCAACGCTTCCACCGAAGAGAACCATGTAGATGAAAAGATAAGTGGCCAACTCATTTGACCAGTAGAGGGAAGCTCCGACGAAATAACGAAAGAAAATCTCCACGATTACGGTGGCCGCAAAACCCGCTAAAGCCAACCCGACAATGATGGAAAGGGTGCTTTCTAAAGCATCCCCCGATCGATTTAAGGCCTGAAGGAAGCGATTCATCCTCTTCTCCTGATTGAAAAAAATGGGGGGCCAGAAGAAATACCGCCTCCTCCAGCCCCCTAAAGACTAATTGAGCTCTAAAATCTTTTTGACAACCTCAGCCCATTCCTTGGGCCATGCTTTCATCGCTTCTGCCCGCACCCCTGCCGTGGCCTCGATGAAAGACTTTAAGTCTTTGATGTAATTGATCTTGGTTCCTTTGGCTTCCATCTTCGTAAGAGCTTCTTTATCTTGCCGCAGACATTCGTCATCCATCGACTTTGTCCATACCGGGATACATTCCGTAATCACTTTCTGATGTTCGGGGGAGAGTTTATTGAAGCTCTTCAGACTCATCAGGAAAATCCCCCCATTGGAGAGGACGGGCAAATACGTAACATATTTCTGAACCTCATAGAACTTCATGGCCTCCAGTGTGGCCGGCCCGTTTTCATTTCCATCCACCACCCCTGTTTGCAGGGCGGTGTATAGTTCCCCGAAAGGAAGCGGGGTCGGGCTTGCGCCCAGTGCCTTGTAAGCGTCCTTGTGCAGAGGAACTTCCATGGTCCGAATCTTCAGCCCCTTGAAATCATCCAATTTGTTAATGGGTCTTATATTGTTCATCGGCACTCGAAAAGCAGGCCCGGCAATGGAGAGGGGCTTTAAGTTCACTCTTTCACCCTCTTTGATCACCTCTCTCAGTACCCAATCCCCAATCGGCCCATGGGTTACTTTCATGAAATGATCCGCGCCTTTGAAAATGAAAGGCAAGTTGTAAATGTTCAGGACTTTTATGAATGTTCCAGTGACTCCCAGAGAAGTTCCCTGGAGATCAACTGTCCCCAACTGCAATCCTTCTGTGATATCCCTTTCTCCCCCCAGTTGTCCCAGGGGAAAGATCTTAATTTCCAGTGTGCCCTTTGATTTCTCCTCGACCGCCTTGGCAAAGGCCACCCCGGCTACGTGATAAGGATAAGTCACAGCGTTGGCGTGCCCATAGCGCAGTGTGACTTTGGCCGCAGAGGTGGATGAAAAAACGAAGGCCAACAACCCTGTGAGACAAAGAATCATGCAAATTTTTTTCATGGTTATCCCTCCCAAAAATATTTTGATTCTAAACTTTCAATTTTGGAACTTTCACGCCACCCTTCTTCTGCAAGATGGCAGGGCGCGTGAAGGAAATGCCCCCCACCGTCATGGAAAGGGTAGGATAAAGAATAGGGTAGGTGATCATCTCCGGCCCCTTGGATGTGGCCAGGATGGTGTCCTCCGATTTTGTTCCAGTGATCGATGGGTTCCAGGTGAAGGGCTGATTTTCCTGGATGATATCCGGCGTTTTGAAATTGACCCGATATTCCCTGGGAACATACCCAATCGAACCCCCCTGGTGGTGAAGTTTCCACTCTTCGGGGAATCCTTTTCCTTTATAGGCTTCGATTCCCTTCTGCAGGACATCCCGGGCAGGGGTGCCTGGACGTGTGTGGGCCATGAGAGTGCAGTCCACAAATACATTGGCTTCATATTTTTCTTCCAGTGAGGAAGGTAATTTTCCAAAATAGACAGAACGAGTAAGGCAGACGACCAATCCCCACTTTCTGGCATTGACGGAAACCATCAGGTATTTTTCAACCCTTCTTTCAGTAGGAATAGGATGACGGAATTGAAACATCCGGTCATCGGCAGCGGCCATGAGTCCAATGGGATCGATTCGATCCTTCCAGGTCTCCTGGCAAAGCCTGCCTACGACTTCTGATTCCTTCTCCCCCTTTTTTGTCTCCATCAAGGTCTTTTCCATGGCTAAGGAAACTTTTTCCCCCAACCATCGATACCGCTCCAGTTCTCCGGGTGTCAGAGAATAGCGCAGCCGGGCGATCTCTTCCGCCAGCACGATCGTATTCGGAAAATGCACATCGCACCCCACAGGACCGTCTCCGATCAGCTCCTGCAAAATGGCCATCTCCCGGTCCTCATGCCAGGGAAAAGTTTTGACAGTGAACCCCTGCTTTTCCAGGCCTTCCTCCTCGATCATGCGAGGAGCTTCAATGTTGTTGGAGATCACAAATTTTGAGTCCTCCGTGATGAGCAGGGAGGTGGCCCCCATCTCAGTGGCAATTCCTACAAGATTGAGGCCACCGCCGGTCATCCAGGAGAAGTTGGCCTGGCGTTTCAAGAGCAACGCCTTCAGACCCTTGGAGCGAAGAAACTCCCTGACCCTCCATTCCTTTTCTTGAAGCTCATTCCTTTTAGCCATCCTCCACCTTCTTTGTGAGCTGGGTCTTGCCTATTTTTTTATCTCCTTGACCAATTTGCTGTAGAAATCATGATCATGAGCCATCAGTTTGCCGAAATCCTCTGGCCCCAGATAGGATAGATTTACGGCCATGTCCTTGGCATTCTTGATGAGGACCGGGTCCTCCATGCCCTTCTTGAAAGCCTCATGGAGTTTATGAATCACCTCCGGGGGAGTTCCCTGGGGAGCCACCAACCCTCGCCACATCCCCATCGCGAAATCGATACCCTGTTCCTTCACCGTGGCCACATCGGGGAACATTTCCAGCCGTTTGTTGGCAAACAGGGCGATGATCTTCAATTTTCCAGCCTGGACCTGGCTGATCCCCTCGGGCGGTGATACAGAGACGGCATTCACATGGCCTCCGAGGATAGCTGTTACGGATGGCCCGCCCCCGGCAAAAGGAATGTGATTGAACTTAACTCCCGCTGCTCTCTCAAAGGCCAGAGCCACCAGATGAACCCCTCCGCCCGCTCCGGAGTTACCCACGGTGATCATATCCGGGTTCTTGCTGGCATAATCCAGGAACTCTTTGAGGCTCTTCCAGGGCGCATCGGACCTCACTAAAAACATGGACGGGTCATCCACGACATTCAGGATGGGTTCGAAATTCCTATAGGTAAAGGCAGTCTTCACCTGATGGGGAAGGATGGTCAGCGGAGTGACGGCGGCTGTGAGAATGTACCCATCTGGTTTGGCCTGCATGCCTTCTGTATATCCCACCGCCCCCGCTCCCCCCGGGCGGTTAACCACGACCACGGCTTTCCCGAGATACTTTCCGGTGGTGGCCGCCAGGGCTCGAAAGATCAGGTCTGTGGCCCCTCCAGCTGCCCAGGGAATGATAATTTGGACTTCCTTGGTGGGAAATTCCGCCCCATAAAGAGGAACCGTTCCCACCGCCAACGTCAGAAGAATGAAAAAGATCTTTTTGAACACCTTTTCCTCCTTTCATTTGATTCTAATTTTCCTTCCGGGATTTGCCTTTCCCGTTCATCCCCCCTTTCGCCTTCCGCCTTGCGGCCTTTGCCTTTTCTCTTTTCGCCTTTTTCCCTTTTCACCCTTCTCTTAGTACCTTCAAGCTATGCGCTATGCGCTTTGCCCCTTGTGCCTTATTCCTTGTGCCCTGCGCCATACGGGTTTTAGTAACGGCGCGGAAAGAAATATCAGCGCCCCCAAAAGAAACACCAGCGAGACGGGCCGGTTAACAAAGATGCCAAAATCCCCATGGGAAATCATCAGGGACTGCCGGAAAGCAGCCTCCAATTTGGGCCCAAGAACCAGCGCCAAAAGAAGGGGAGCTCCCTCGTAGGCCCATTTCCTCATCACATAACCCAGAGCCCCAAACAAGAGCATCATCCAGATATCAAAAACTGAATTATTCACCGTGTACATTCCGGTGATGCAAAAAAGGATGACCAGCGGTAAAAGGATATTCTTGGGAATGCGCAAGATATTTGCAAAAAAAGGGACAAAAGGCAGGTTGAGCAGCAGAAGAACAAAATTGCCGATATACATGCTGGCGATTACGCCCCAGAAAAGCTGGGGATGCTGGCCGATCATCATGGGGCCCGGCGTGACCCCATGGATGAGCAGGGCGCCCAGGAGAATCGCCGTCGGGGGAGCAAAAGGAATGCCCAGCACAAACAGGGGGATGAAAGCAGACTGGCAGGCGGAATTATTCGCCGATTCCGGCCCGGCCACCCCTTCAATCGCTCCCTTGCCGAACTCTTCAGGATGTTTGGAGACCTTTTTTTCTGCCATGTAAGAGGCATAGGTAGCTATCACCGGGGCGGGTCCTGGTACTAAACCGACTCCAAACCCGATTCCCGTACCCCGCAGGATGGCGGTGATCGATTTCTTTAAATCCAGGAGAGTGGGATAGAGTTCCCGCAGACCGGGTACGAGAACCCTCTGTTCCAGCATCTCCAACGGCCTCTCCACATTGACCAATACTTCTCCAATCCCGAAAAGCCCGATGGCCACGGCGACAAATTCGATTCCTCCCAGGAGCGGGGCATAATCAAAGGCAAAACGGGCGTCTCCGGTGACGGGGTCGAGTCCAATGGTGCCGATGATCAAGCCCACAACCGCCATCATGAGCGATTTGATCAATGAAGTCCCGGTGACATTACTCAAAACGATAAACCCGAAGGCCATTAAGGAGAAGTACTCGGGAGGACCAAAAGCCAGCGCAGCCTCTGCTAATGGAGGTGCCAGAAAAACCAGCCCGAATATCCCGATCGTGCCGGCGACAAAAGAACCGATGGCACACATGGCCAAGGCGGGGCCAGCCCTCCCCTTCTGAGCCATCTGGTAACCGTCGATACAGGTGATTACGGACGCCGTTTCTCCCGGGACATTCAGGAGAATGGAAGTCGTGGAGCCTCCGTACATGGCCCCGTAATAGATTCCGGCAAGCATGATGATGGCCGAAGTGGCGTTGAGTCCAAAGGTAGCTGGGATAAGGAGAGCAATCCCGGCGATGGGCCCCAATCCGGGCAATACACCCACCAGGGTCCCGACGATCGCCCCGATCAGGCAATAGAACAAGTTTTGAACTGTGGTAGCGATTCCGAAACCGTTGATCAGACCCTGGAGCGATTCAAACATAAGAAGCCTTCAGATTCCGATCCATCCTTTCGGCAAAGGAATTTTAAGCCACTGGACAAAAAGGAGGTAGGAGGCCACCGAAGTTATAAAAGATAAAAGGATTTTGTGGGCCCATCGTTTCATCCCCAGGATTTTCAAAAGGGCTACCATCAAAAGAAAGGCGATCAGTGGATATCCCAGGGAATTAAAGAACAGCGCGGCTAAAGCCATCATTCCCAGAAAAAGGATGACCGGTTTAAGCGACCGGCGAGCGGCCTCGACCGGACCTTCCTTTTTCTCCAGTTCTCTCTCTTTTCGCAGGAGAAGATTCAAAAGGAAGAGGCCGGATAATATCATCAGAATAATCCCCAGCAAGAGAGGAAACAATCCCGTTCCGGCAGCCCGAAAGGTTCCGAGGGGCATCCTCAATGCCAGAATAATCGTAACCATCCCAAAAAGCAGGAGGACCATGCCTCCAATGGCTTCATCCCTCTTCACTCATTTCCCCCGAGGATTTCAGATTTTAGGTTTTTCCTCGTTTCCGCACAGGAGCATGGAAACCTGATGAAAATAAAAGATGCCTGTCTTACTCAATTCCAAATGTCAGATTCGGAAGCCATAAGGCCAAATCCGGCCAGAAAATAACCAATATTACCACCACTACAGTAGACAACATAAACAGCCAACCTTCCTTGACAAAATCCCAGAGCGAGCATTTGAAGATCGTGCAGACAATATAAAGGACCGCTCCCTCCGGGGGGGTCAATAACCCAACGGTAAGAGTCAGCACCATAATGATCCCAAAGTGCACCAGATCGACGTGGACTTGCTCAGCGATCGGAGTCAGAATTGAAGTCAACATCAGGATTAACACAGTGGAGTCCATAGCCGTCCCGGCAAAGAGTAAAAATCCGATAATGATCAGCATGACCACCCAAGGGGTACTGGAAATCCCCAGCATAAATTCGGCCATCTTTTGTGGTATTTGATCCCAGACAATCCCGTAACTAAAGGTCGCCGACAAAGCGATAAGTAACATGACCATTCCGATATCGACTACAGTGCTCTCCAGTGTTTGCAGCATTCCCTTCCAGGAAAACCGTTTGTAGGCGACCGCTCCAACAACAATGGCATATACGCATGCGAAAGCGCCTGCTTCGGACGGGGTAAACATGCCGAATCTTAACCCGGCTATTAGAATGACCGGGAAAAGAAAAGCCCAGATGGAATCGATAAAAGTTTTGGCAATCTCTTTGAGAGGTGCCCGCTTTTCTCTTTCGGGAAGATACCCTTTTTGCTTGGCCCTAAAACCTACCGCAACCATTAAAAATATCGTCATTAAAATGCCGGGAATCATCCCCGCCGCAAATAACCGTCCGATGGAAACTTCGGCGATACTGCCATATAAAACCAGCCCGATACCGGGGGGTATCATCGTCGTGATTAATGCGCTGCAACCAATGACGGCTGCCGAGAATCCTCCGGAATATCCCCTTTCTTTCATGTTCGGTCCTAACATACGCGAGAGCATGGCGGCGTCACCAATCGCCGAACTCGTAATCCCCCCCAGTGAGGCAGCGATCACCATATTGCTCTGTGCCGTCCCGGCACGCATATGTCCCGTGACAACCGACGCCAACTTCATTACTCGTTCGGTAATACCGGTCTCGTTGAGTAAGTTGCCAGCTAAAATGAACAAGGGAATTGCCAGCAGAAGAAAGTTTTGTGTTTGGGAAAGCACTTGTTGAACAGGCATTGTCAATGGCAACGTTGGATTTAGTAGAAAGAAGGCAACTCCGGAAATACCAAAGGCAAAAGGGACTGGCATTCCCATTAACATAAAGAGAAAAAACAGAATCACTACTAACGTCATTTCATAACCTCCCAGCTGTCAATAATAATGAGACTCTATTCAGATTATTTCACCACTAACGCCTTCTTCAGGCTTCTCGACCCATTCACCCGTCGATATCGCTCGCAAAAAAGTTTTGATCTTCAAAATCGCGGTGATCAACATCAGAGCACAACCAAACGGCACACTCAGCGTAACCCAAGTATAACTAAAACTCGGGATCCCCTGAAAGGTTCTCAACCGGGTCGTGTAGGAAAGCCATAGGCCATATCCGATCATGCCCAGTAAGAAAATAATAATAATGGTATAATTAATAATTTTGAGATAGAGTTGCGCTTTCTGGGGGAGTTTCCCCGTGATCATTTCAAGGCAGAATAGTCTATCCAGTCGCATCGCGGCATCGGCGCCAAGGAAAACCGCCCAGGCAAAAAGAAAGGTTGCCACATCCATCGCCCAGTTCAAGGGATAATATAAGAATCGCCCTACAGCCGCAGTAAATACCAATAATGAAAGAATCCCCAATGCACATTTGGCGATGAACATCTCTTTCTTACAGATAAATTCGTAAATTTTTTTCATCTGCCAATACCTCCACCCTTGACTTTTAAGAAATAATTTTCTGCAGCTTAGAATTCGGGTCTTTACACCCCAGGGAATAATCCCGGGCATAGGGGATCTTGTGTTCATGTTTCATGGTTCACGGTCCATTGTTCATCTTTTTTCAATCAGTCCATCAAGGCCCCACCATTCACCCCCTTAGAAA
>CAYQWO010000072.1:0-11597 GCA_964421095.1 uncultured Syntrophaceae bacterium | reverse complement strand
GGTAAGGGTTCATTCATTCGGCGCTGGCGTTCCAGAGCTTCTCTGATCCTGTTCCCTTCTTCTTGAAGGGCCTGGATCGTTAAGCTACCCACGCGGTCTAGGATCTTCCTGCCTCCCACTACTACGTATTCGCATGCCTGCCGATTTCCCCCCGTGGGGGCAAAACGACCCGCTTCCAAGATCATTTTTAATTTTTCGACTTCCACAGGCTTGTTCTGGTAGACTCGTAAACTCCGTCGCCGTCGGAGAAAGTGGAGAAAATCGGAACCCTCGGGAAGTTTCTCGATCTGCGGCAGGTCCTCAAATTCACCTTCGTCCAAATTGGAAAATCTGGGAGCATTGGTCGGACAGATGGCTTTACAATGCCCGCAGTAGATACATAAGGCGGGGTCGATGACTCGGATACTTTTCCCCTCCTCCTCCAAAATTCTGCGGACACAAATGGGTACACAAAGCCCGCATTGGGTACACACACTTTCATCGATTGAGATCATAGGGTCTCCTTCATTCCCCAACGTTTTCAGCAAACCCTTGGCGCGCCCGGTCAGCCACAGGAGGTCAGATAATTTAGCCGAGAAAAATCGCTATGAAGGCTTTATTCTTTATTATAACTTAATCTTCTTTTTTTCGTAAAATACCCTGTGGGTTTTTTAATTTTAGGCCCTTTAGTCCACCTTTATCAATTCAGGCGTTCAGTCTTCCCCCTTGTCTATAAGCTCGGGCATCTGCCCATCAAAGCTCGTCTTCCCAGGGATAAAGAAGCCGTGAGCCGCCTTATCCGGAACGTAGTTTCTTCCCAGGATACTTCCATGCTGCGCCCGGAATTCCTGCGGGGGCTTTGAAGTCAAAATATACTCACATTTAGGAGATCCTATTTTTTTTAAAGTGAGGGGGGAGAAAACCGATCCCTTCTACCCATAACCGGTTTTCCTGCAGCTCAGCCCTGGCCCCGAGGATCTTCTCCGCGAGCCAGAGATTTGCCCGAACGTGATCTGTGGTCCTGGGAATCAAGTATTCGGTCGTCCCTTGGCCTAGGGCGGCGAATAAGATCAGTTGATCGGCTAGATGGCGATCGGTGGTAGCTTTTGTTTCCAAATCTTCAAGAAGCGAGGCCACAACGAATTCGGCAATCGCCTCCGACCTTCTGCCGGGCTTACCGGCCTGGTCTGATCCCAGTAGGCACCCGGTGTCGGTTTTCGCTCCCAAGAACAGGGCTGCCCCTCTTTGACGGGCGGTCTTGTCAGTAAGTAGCTGAAACTGAACCTGGTACCCTCGCTCTTTCAGCAGTTTCTCGCAACGGCCGGCCATCCTCTCGCTGACCTTTTCTTTCTCGAGATGGGAGGCCAGAGAGATACCCCAAACTCTTTTTACCTTCCCTGGCTCATTCATAAACAGAGGCTGCAAAAACCCGTTGAGAGGCTTCACTTCCAGCATCAGGTGGCCCTGCCCCTTGGGTACATAGCCCGGCCGGAGCATCTCCAGCCGAACTTCGGCCCCCATCCTGCGGAGCATGGGAAGGAGGACCTCCTGCATGTGGAAAGCGCTGGGGGCATTATCCTGGAAAAGTCCTCCGGTGAGCAAGAACCGGCAAGGTCGCTCTGCGAATAGGGCCAGGGGAATCAGGGTAAAGGCCAACATGGTCGTGGACCCGGCCGTCCCAATATCCCACTGGAAATCTCCACCCTTTAGGGACTTACCGGGTCGATAGAGAATCTCCATGGATTTAAGCTCAGCCCCTTCCAGTTGACCGCTGGAGAAAGAACAACAGGCCCGCACAGCCTGAAGATGTTGAGGCATGAGTCCTGGCTTTTCTCTTTTGGCTCTGATGCGGGTCATGTGTAACGGTTCCCCTACGAGTGTGGCCAAAGCCATTGCATACCTTAACAGCGTGCCGCTTCCAGAGTATACGGACCCGTCGATCTCAATCATAAAGGCCCCTTGCCGCAGAAAGGAAGGAAGAAAACCTGGGTCATCCTCCCGACTCAGGATAGGTATATCAGGTGCAAAAATTCCTTAAAAGCCTTTCCTCATTATAAAATTTTTTCACCTTTTACTGCGATAATCTGCGTCCTGATTCTTTAAAGCCCAAAAAGCTTCTGGGCATTCTTTAAAAGGATCTTCTCCTTCACTTCTGGTTTCATCTGAATCTTTTCAAAATCAGCCAGCCATCTCCCCGGGGTCACATAGGGATGGTCTGACCCGAATAGGCATTTGTCCTGTAAGAAAGTGTTGGCGTACTGGACAAGAGAGGCAGGGAAATATTTTGGAGACCAGCCGGAGAGGTCCATGTAGACATTGGCTTTATGCATGGCCACGGCCAGCATCTCCTCCTGCCAGGGCCACGCCGGATGGGCGCCAATGATGGTGAGCTCCGGAAAATCTGCCGCCAGGTCATCAATGTAGGGAATGGGCCGACAATACTTTAGACGAATCCCGTCCCCGCCCGGAGCGCCCGCGCCGTAACCGGTGTTGCCCATGTGGAAGAGCACCGGCACTTTTAGCTCGGTAATCTTCTCCCAGAGAGGAAAGAACCGTTTGTCGCTCGGATAAAAGGCCTGAGCGGCTTGCTGGAACTTGACCCCGCGAAGGCCGAGATCCCGGATGGCGATTTCCACCTCCTTAACAGCCACCTTTCCCTTCCAGGGGTCCACCCCCGCAAACCCGATGAAGGTCTTGGGATATTTTTTAACCAGTCCGGCGATATACTCGTTGGCAATCCTCTTGTTGCCGGTGTTCGTTTCAGCATCCCAGCCGAGAAGAATCCCCATAATATCCAGGGATTGATATTGCTCCGCTAATTGCTCCTCTGTCAATACTTCAACTTTTTTCCCGAAAAAACGGAATGCGTCCTCGATATACTTCCCTCCACAATCGATGACATCTACTTTTGTTCCCGGGTGGACATGAGTATCAATCGCTCTCATCTTTTCCTCCTTCCTTCATTACTTAGTTTACCTAAACGTTGCAAAAGATTTTTCTGAGAGATATTACCCCCACCCTCCCCTCCCCCCTCAAGGGGGAGGGAAGTGCTTGTCTCTCTTTGTCTTCCTGATTGCTTTTTCATAACTTTTTTGACATTAGCAAGGGATGGATTTTCTCTGCGATTTCTGCGGTCAAATTCCTGTGGTTTCGTATTCAAACTGGATATCCTCCCTCTTTTAAGGCTTGCTTGATCTCCTGGATGTGCGCGTGTCCCTTGGTCTCCAAAGTAATGGAAACGTCCACGTACCCAAACGGAGCCGTAGAGTCCAAGCGGTGATGAATAATATCTAAAATATTCACCTGCTGGCCGCATAGGCCTTCTCAATATCTGCCTTGGAAATCATTTCCACCTTTTCCTTTTCGCCCAGCAACCTAAATAGACATCCCACCCTCTGGGGTCTGTGGTAACTTCTTCCGGCGGGCAGAAGTCTTTCTTCCGGTGGCTGTAAAATCTCTCTTCGATGCAGGTCAGGCTGGCACATAAGGCCCGCAGCATCTGATGATTATAGATGCGATGAGCATTAAAGGCAATGGAAGGTTGCGCTCGGGTCACTGTCGTGGTGAAGATCAAACGTCCCCCTGGTCTTAGAACCCGGACCATTTCGGCAAAGGCTTTCTGGTCAGCGCCCAAATCCAATTCATCCCCATACCGACCCAGACCGAAATGTTCCAGCGCGCACAGGGATAATATCAAATCAAATGAATCGTCCGGCAAATTTAGTTTTTTGGCATCGCCGGTAATGATCACTTCATTTTGGGAAATGGGCCTGCGGTTACGTACATCGATGGTGGTAATGGGAAAATGGGCAAGCAATCCCAGGATGAAGTGCCGGTAGGAGCCGATGTCTAAAACCTTTTTGGGGTTCGCTTGGCGGATGTGGCAGGCGGCAAAAGCGCACTCGGAGTCTATGAAATTTTCCGGATGAAGTCCTCTTTCATAAACGGGTTCTCTGAAAATGTGAAATTCCCCGGGGTTCTTTTTCAGTTTGGCCAGATCTCTGTGGTATTGCGCCCGGAATTCCTTCGGAATCATTTTCCCAACCGTGCCATAGAGGGACGAGTCGCTGCTCATTATTTACGATAAACCTTTTTTTGGCAACCGCTTGCGCAAAAGCGCGGGTACCAGAGTTAAAGCAATCAGGGCGCTGAAGCCTACGCCCATCAAGGCCACGATGCCCATGGATTGCAGCCCGGGGTATCCTGAAAGCCCAAGGGAACCAAAACCCACCAGAGTCGTCAATGCAGCCAAGGCCACCCCTTTGCTTACTTGGACCAGTCCGCTGGCAAATTGCGTCAAGTCCCCTTCCGCATGCCGGTGCAAGATATGCACGCCATAATCCACCCCCACCCCCACGACCATGGTAAAGACGACCAGGTTCATGAAGTTCAAATCCATCCCCAGCAGACCCATCAGGCCCAGAGTCCAGATTAAGGCCAGGGCCACGGGCAGAAGGCTGAAGAGGGTAAGACGCCATGAGCGAAAGTCAAAATAGATAAGAGCGCAAACCGCCACCAGCGCGATCAGCAGTAATTTCCAGGATTCACCGGTCAGCAAACTTTCCAACTCCCTCTGCACCAGTTTCGATCCGGTGACTTGGATGTCAGGGGCTGCCGCCTTCAGGTTTTCCAGGAAAGCCTTTCCTTTTGGGTCAACCCAGAAGCCCGGCTCGACATGGAGAAAGGAGGCCGAAAGAAAAGCATCTCCCTGCCTCTTCCAAAACCTTTCTCCCAGGGCCCGCAGAGGCGTTCCCTGAAACTGTTCCCACGTCAACACCTCTCGATTCGCAAGCATTTCCCGCAGCATGTTCAGCCCAGGTTGAAAAGGCTCAACCCGGAATCCTTCCGCCTGCAGAGCCTCAAGGACTTTTTTCTCTACCCGGATGGGGCTCAAAATTGCGCGGGCCCGCTTCTCGATCCACTCCAGGTTTCTTTTCTGTTGAGAAGGAGGTGGAATGAATGCGGCCAGGCTTTCAAACCGGGAGACCGGCAGGCCCGCAGCCATGGCCTGTTCAAATTTGCTCCGCAGCAGGCCCTGAAGCTCCAGAGCTTCCTCCGGTCTCTTGCTCGCAGTCAAGACCACAATCGTTTCTTGCCCCTGCCGCATCTTCTCCTGCACCCGCGCCTCCAGCACGAGGGACGGCTGCCCAGCCGGGCGGAGTCGTCTCGGGTCGTTGTTCAACTGCACCTGAAAAGCCCAGGCCATCGTCCCCAGGGTCATGGCCGCGCATAAAAGAATAACTACCCAAGGGTATTTCACTGCCAGCAAGCCCAGCCGTTCAACCCCGAAAGAAGAAACGGGTCGGAACCATTTCTCTCTCCCTTCCCTCCTTTCCTGCCAGGCGACCAGAGCTGGAAAAAGAAAAAAGGCGCATCCCAGGCTTAGCAGAATGCCCGTGCCCGTCAAGAGCCCCAACTCTCTCACCCCGCGGAAATCGGAGAGAAGCAGAGCATAATAAACGGCGGTTGTTGTTATAGCGCCGGTAAATACACCTGGACCGCTGGTGGACAAGCTTTTCTCCAGGGCCTGCGGGATGCTCAGACCCGCATTCCTCTCTTCCAGGTAACGGCCGTAAAGCAGAATGATGAAATCAATGGAAAGGCCCAGGATGATGGCCGAAAAAGCTCCGGTCGACTCGCTCAACCGCCCGAGGAATGGTGAGAATAACGCTAGCGTGAGGAGAGGACTCACCAGCAAGGGGAATAAAGAATAAAAAATTGCTATTCTCCGCCGAAAGCCCAGAATAAAAAGAGTGAGCACCCCGATCAGTGAAACTGAGAAATTGATGATCAGCTCCCGCTTGATCATCCGGCTGTCTTCTAAGGCAATCATATAGCCGCCGGTCAAACCGATCTGCAGATCTTGAAAATAATCCTCGGTGGCCTTCCTTTTCCCTGTCGTGAACGCCTCCTTGGCAGCGGCGATCGCCACCTGGATTTCTCCGAGCAGCCTTTCGTCATAACGAACATCCGATGGCGAACCCCTGGGCTTGGCCATCAGGAGCATCATCTTCCGGTCATCCGAAAGCAGATATCCCTGCGCCTCCGCGCCCCCTCCGATGGAGCCCGTAGGGAAATGTTTACGGAAGAGGGGCCAGATAGCCAAAGGGTCGCGAGCGGCCCATTGGGAGGTGAAAGAACCCAGGGGGGAATGGAGGGTCATTTTTAGGGCCCGGACTTGTTCTCGAATCGCCGTATCCGTGAGCTTCGCTTCCATCTCTCGCAGCTCATCTTCTGTGAGGTAAAGAAGGGCTTTGCGGACGAATTGCTGCTCTATGATCTCCCGGGCGGCTGGATCCATCCGTCCGGGCATTTCGCCAAATTCTCCACTTTTTATCAGCTCCTCAGCCAAAACTTCGGCAAAAGCCCCGAAAGATTCTACCTCCCCGCCCCCCTTCCGCTCCAGGACGATGAACAGCGAGTCCGCGGTCCCGAAATCTTTGAGAAACTTTACGAAGGCCGCAGTGGTGGGGGCGTTCGTCGGCAAGAGATTGAGGACATCACTTTGTAACTGCAGGCGGGTAACCATGAAGAGGGATAACGTCCCCAGAAGCAACGTCCCCAGAATCAGGTATCGGTACCGACGGCAGGAAAATTTTGCTATCCTGCGTAAGATTTTCTCCCGGGTCCAGTCCATAAAATTTTTACTATTGCAGCGTTAGAACTTTTCTGATAAATATAATCAGCCCGAATATTTGGCGACGCAGTACACTTGATTTTCGTTTAGCAACTTGCACCCTTTTTGTCAAGAGTAAGGTCAACGCTATGAGTGCCGATCAGATTTGGGCCATTATTCCAGCCTTAAATGCCGAGAGTTCCATCGGGGAAGTCATCGACCGCACGAAGGAACATGTGCCGCGTGTGATCGTCGTGAACGATGGGTCCACCGACCACACTGCTGAAGTGTCGCTCAGCCGGGACATCGAGGTCATCTCCATCCCGGTCAACCGCGGAAAGGGTTACGCCCTTCGCCGGGGTTTCGCCCACGCTTTGCACAATGGATGCCGCGCCATTCTCACCCTGGACGCCGATGGACAGCACGACCCCGAAGACATACCGAAATTCTTGCAGGGCCATCAACGGGATGCGGAGGCCATCCTGATCGGGTCCCGCATGGCGCAGGCGGAATGTTTTCCCCGCCAGCGTTATTATTCCAACCGGGTCGCGGTCTTTTTTGTATCCAGAGCCCTGGGCCAGTATTTAGAGGACACCCAATGCGGTTTCCGTCTCTACCCGGCAAAAGCCATCGGGTCCATCAAGCTAACGACTTGCCATTTCCAGACGGAGACGGAGGTCCTCCTGCGTGCCGCCCGCCAGGGGATTCGACTGAGCAGTGTACCGGTCAAGAACATCTACTGGAATGAAAACGGTCCCCGGAGTCATTTCCGTCCGGTAGTGGATACGTTCTATATTTGCCTGGTCGTCCTGCAGGCATATCTGGGTATGCTTTAGCCATCTTGTGCCTCCTAAGGAGGAACCTATGCGGCGCACGGCAATTTCCAAGTCCTGGTTCATTTCCTGCATTATGCTTTTTTTGCTTTTCTCCCTGATGATTCCTGGCAGTTCCTGGGGCACTTCGGGGAAAACCCGGGTGGCGGTGATCGACTTCGAACAGAAGGCCACTCAGGAATTCCAGGGGAAACAGGCTGGAGAGATTGTGGCCGAATGGCTGATTACCTCCCTCGTTAAAACCGGACGTTTCGACATTGTCGAGCGAGCCCAGCTGCAGAAAATTCTCAAAGAACAACAGTTGGGGATGACCGGGATGATCAGCCAGGAGACTGCGGCCCGAGTAGGAGAACTCCTGGGGGTGAAGGTCATCATCACCGGGTCGGTGATCCAGATCGGCAATACAGTGGAAGTCAACGCCCGTCTGATCAATGTAGAAGATGGGTCGATTCTCAAGGCGGAGAAAATCAGGGGGCCAGGCCTGGAGGCGATCGAAAGGATGATGGATTCGCTGGTCGAGCTAATCAAGAGAGACTTCCCCCTGGAGGGGTTCGTGGTGATGGTCAGCGGGAAACGGGCGATGATCGACCTGGGTAGGGTTCATGGAGTAGAACCGGGAATGAAATTCTCTGCCTTCCGCAAGGGGGAACCTGTGCGGCATCCGATTACCGGGAAGATGCTCAAGGGTGAAGACGTCAAACTGGGGGAAATAGTCGTCCAGAGCGTGACCCCGGAGACCTCCTGGGCAGAAATTGTAATTGAGGAGCCCGGGATAAAGATCGCCGCTGGCAACCTGGTTAAGCAAAGCACAGAAGAAGCCATGGCTGCAGCCCCCGTCCCCGCGCCCATCCCTGCAAAACCTGCCCCCAAGCCAGTGCAAATCTGGACGGGGAAAATCCGGTCGGCCAAGGTCCTCATCGAATGGGCCGAATTCAATGACTTGATCCTTGGCGACCGGGACGGATTCGTGACCGTTTACCGCAATCAGGGCTCGAAAGATTCTCCCGTTTACGGCGAGCCCGTGAAATTGAAGGCTGGGGGAAAGGATATCAAAGTGCGGGGTCCCTCGGCTCCCTGCCTGGTGGACTGGAATGGGGACGGCAGGGCAGACCTTCTGGTAGGGGACGGGGGAGGATATCTGCACCTCTATCTCAACCAGGGGGCCGCTGGAAGTCCTGCGGATTTCGCCCCGGAGGTAATAGTCCAAGCTGCGGGCAAAAGACTGGACGTAGGCAGCAAAGCTTCCCCCTGCGTGGCGGATTGGAACGAAGACGGGAAAAAAGACCTGCTCATGGGCAACGGCAGCGGAGAGATTTTCCTCTACCTGAACGAGGGGACCCACGACCAGCCCATCTTTGGCAAGCCCATCAAACTCAACGGGGGGAGCCTGGACGTGGGATCCAATTCTTCCCCCGATGTGGCGGACTGGAACGGGGATGGCAAGAAGGACCTGATCATCGGCAACAGCGAGGGAGAAATCCTTGTTTTTCTTAACAAGGGAACCAACGAAGACCCTCAATATAGCAACGAGGGAGATAAGCTGCCGTTGAAGTTTGGACAGGATGCTTCCCCCCAGGTAATCAGTTGGGGCCGCCCCGGCTCGAATGACCTGGTGGTCGCTGACCGCAATGGGGAAGTCACCCTATGTATCAACACCGGAGGGCCGCAGGCCCCCAAATTCCCCGAAAAGAAAGTTTTGCGGGCTGGAAAACGGTGAGGATGCAATCTATGTTTGCCAATTTGCGGAAAATCTCCCATGATCGAAAATTCCTTTGGATTTTGGCCTGCCTGGCCCTCTTCATGCTCGGCAGCTGCGCCGCCAAATTCGTAAGCCGAACGGGCTTCGACCGCGCTCAACTCCAGGAGGAGAATATCCAGAAAGTCGCCGTATTCGTGTTCGAAAGCCCCTACATCGACATGCACGCAGGCACCCACATTAGTAGACTCTTCGAGATAAACCTCCAGCAGAGCGGTCTGTATAAGATCGTGGAACGGGCGGAAATCGAAAAAGTGCTCAGAGAAAGAGGTGTAACCCTATCCCCGGCCGCGCCTCCGCTATCGCTCCGCCAGCTGGGAGATCTACTCAAGGTGGACGGAGTGGTCTTTGGCTCGGTCAGCCAATATAACCGCTTTAACCTGGGTTTCACCGCCCGGCTGGTATCCGTCAAAAGCGGCCTCGTCCTCTGGTCTGTTTCTCAGACCGGGGGAAGGATATTTACACCTTTGAGTCAGGTGGCTGATGAAACGGTCAAGGTGGCGGTCCTGGAGCTTCAGGCCAAGCTGCGTTAAAAAAGGGGAGAACTTTGCATGAAGAAAATCATCCTTAGCCCGCTGGCCCTCATCTGGGTTCTATCCTTTCTCAGTTGTCTTCCGCCGGTGCAAGCCCAAACCTTTCAGCCCTCTTTTTTCCTTCGTCCCCCGGCGGAAGTTGCCCAGGATCTCTTCCAGAAGCTCTTCAGCCTCGACCCCAAAGAAGAGGATTACTATTTTCAGGCCGGCCTGGCGTACTTTGAAAAAGGCCAGAAAGCCAGGGCAGAGGAACTGTTCGAGCAAGCCCTGCGGGCGAACCCGAAGAACTACAAGGTTCCCCTGAGGATCGGCATCGCTCACCTGAAGAAGGGAAACAGGCAGAAAGCGGATGAGATGATTCAGCGGGCGGTACAAATCAAGCCCAAGGAAGAGAACCTCTACCTGGAAGCGGGTCTGGCCTATTTGCAAGAAGGCCAACCCGCCAAAGCCAAAGAAATGTTCTCCAAAGTTTACCAGTATGACCCGAATGATGAAGACAATTACTTGGATATTGGCATCGGGTACCTGCAGGCGGGGAAAGGGGACGAAAGTTCTGAGCTCTTTGAAAAGGCGATCAAGCTCAAGCCCGACCGGTATCGCACCTACATTAAAGCCGCCGTGGCCTACCTGGACGCGAACCAGGAGCAGAAGGCTTGGGACATGTTCAACCGGGCCGTGTCTGTCAAGCCGAAGGAAGAAAACACCTACCTATGGATGGCCATGGCCTGTCTGAGGAAAGGGCAAGAGGCCAAGGCGGAAGAACTTTTTGCCAAAGTGGTTCAGCTCGATCCGGGCGATGAGGACAATTACTTGGACCTGGGGGAGATTTACGCGAAAGGGGGTAAAATCTCGAGAGCCGAAGAGCTTTTCAAGCGGGCCACCTCTACCGCTCCCAAAAAAGAGAATGTGTTTTTGCGCGCCGGGGTGGCCCTTCTGAAAGCCGGGGAAACTGGGAAGGCTGAAGAATATTTCGCCCATGTCTTTCGGCTGGACCCCAAAGATGAAGATCACTACATAGATATCGGCCTGGTTCATGTGGAAAGGGGAAGCTTCCAGACGGCAGCCGACCTTTTGGCCAAGGGTTTCAGCCTAAAGCCTAAAAAGGAAAAGCTCTACTTAAAGACCGCCTTGGCTTTCTTGAAAAAATCCTAAGAGCTTTGCGCGGGAAGAGAAGCCGGGAGGGCACCCTGGCGGCTTTTCTTTACCTCTCTTTGCATCCTGCCGATGCCCTTCATGTATCCGAAATTCAGGGCCAAATAGAGACTTATGTGCTGGAAGGAAAATGGGCGCCGCTCCCAGAGGGATCGCCAATTGTAAGTCTGCCGGTAGGCCCAGAAGATTCTATCCTGCAGGTCTTCTGGGGTAAAATGCCGGGGCTGGAACACAATATTCTGCCGGTCGTACTTGGACCAGTCTCGGTGAAGAATCCTTCCCTCCTGCTCAAGGTCAGCAAAGAGCTTGGTGCCCGGAAAGGGGGTCAGGTGACAGTAATTCACCCCTGTGAGCCGGTTCTGCCTCACGAACTCCACTGTGGCTTGAATGGCCTCCGGTGTATCCTCATCGAAGCCGAAGATGAAAGATGCCTGGATGTGAATCCCCCGGGCATGAATTTTCTTAATCACTTCTTCGTACTGGCGGGACAGGTTTACCCGCTTCCCGATGGAGCGCAGAACGTCCGGGGAAAGGGATTCAAAACCAATGAGCAACCCAATACATCCACTGCGGGTGGCCAAATCCAACAGTTCCGGGTCTTCGGAAATGGACGTGGAGCATTGAGCCACCCACTTTTTCTTATAGGGAATTAAGGCTGCGAAAAGTTCTTTGGCGAAGGTCGGATCTCCGGCGATGTTATCGTCCACAAAGATAAAGAGGTTTTTCTT
>CAYQWO010000071.1:10611-11768 GCA_964421095.1 uncultured Syntrophaceae bacterium | reverse complement strand
GTCTGTTTGATCAGCTCTTCCGCCTTCCGAATTGCCCCTGGCATTCCTTCTGTACCAGGGGTTAGGATTAACTCTGCGCCGAGCATCTTAAGAAGGGCCCTGCGCTCAACCGACATTGTCTCTGGCATAGTAAGGATAAGCCGGTACCCCTTCGCTGCACAAACAAAGGCGAGAGCAATTCCTGTATTCCCGGAAGTTGGTTCGATAAGCACCGTATCCTTGGTTAGACAGCCATCTCTCTCCGCGGCCTCAATCATGGAGACGCCGATCCGGTCTTTCACGCTGCTCAAGGGATTGAAGGATTCTAATTTTGCCACTACATTTGCAACACTGCCCTTCGTTATCCGGTTGATCCGAACCAAAGGGGTGTTGCCAATCGTTTTGGTAATGTCTTCATAGATCCGGCTCATTTTCATTTTCCCCTTTTCTTTGTTTTATTACCCCAGAACTTTTCCCTGATCGGGGTTCA
Source organism: uncultured Syntrophaceae bacterium (assembly GCA_964421095.1). Taxonomy (GTDB): domain Bacteria; phylum Desulfobacterota; class SM23-61; order SM23-61; family SM23-61; genus CAYQWO01. The sequence goes on along the minus strand of CAYQWO010000071.1, from coordinate 11,299 downwards.
ATGTAGATAACCATTTAAGACATATCGCTGCGCCATCCGCTGCGTATTGGAGAAAAAGGCCCCTCTTGCCCTTTTTATTATTGGCCTAAAGAAATAATTTTACACTAAATTTTGGCCTTAAGTGGCACATGAAGGCAATGAGGTCAACCATTTATTTCTTGAATAAAAATGCTGTATTTCTATGCTACCTGTCTTGAAATTCTATAACCAATTAATAATCATCTTTCATATCCTGAAAATCTGCGTTCATCTGCGTCCCAAATTATCCCTGGATTTGCCCATCCTTCAGTTGAATAACCCGGTGGGCGAACTTGGCATTTTCCGGATTGTGGGTGACCATGATGATCGTCTGGCCTTCAGAATTCAGGTCGCGCAGCACCCCCATAATTTCTTTGCCTGTTGCCGAGTCTAGGTTTCCTGTTGGCTCGTCAGCGAGGATAATGGGGGGGTTATTGACCAGTGCCCGGGCAATGGCAACCCGCTCTTGTTCCCCTCCGGAGAGCTGGTTCGGAAGGCGACGACCTTTTCCAGCCAAACCCACCTTTTCCAGGACCCGCGCGGCCATCTTCCTTTGATTTCCATTCCGGGAAGGGATAATGGCCAGGGGCAGCATCACGTTCTCCAGGATGGTCAGGTACGGAATCAGCTGGAAAGATTGGAATACGAACCCGATGAACTCGCTCCTATA
>CAYQWO010000071.1:0-10511 GCA_964421095.1 uncultured Syntrophaceae bacterium | reverse complement strand
TCCGCCGGGTCCATCCGGGCAGCCCTTAAAGCCGGATAAATGCTGGCCCCCAGCCCCAGGGCCACGGATAGGCCGATCGCCGATAATGCCATAACCAAATCCCAACCAATCTGCGATTCTTGAACCTGAAGAAAGAAGGGTAAAGCCAGCCGTGATGAGCCTACCCCAGCCAGATAGCCCATCACACCGGCCAGCAGGCCAATCAGGAAAGCTTCCAGGAGGATGACCTGAATGATATGCCCTTTTCGAAACCCCATGGCCCGAAAGATGCCAATCTCGCGGGTACGTTCGTTAACCGAAGCCATCATGGTCGTAAAAACAATCAACGAACCGATGAGCAAGACCACCGCCGAAATCCCAACGGAGAAACGTTTGAAATGTCTCACCGTCTCCATCCGTGATTCCACGGCCTGCTTAATGGCTGCGACTTTTGCCGCAGGCAAAACCTCGGAGATCTGCTTCACGATCTCATCTATGGGACAGGAATTGCAGAAGGCGGCCACTTCGATCAGAGAGAGCTGACCTTCCTTTCTCAGAGTCTTCTGCACCCTGGCTAAATCGGCAAAAATTAAGGCATCATCCTGCGACCCTGTCTCTTCCAAAATTCCCCGTATCTGGAAGGACTGACCCTGGATGTCCACGGACTGCCCTTCGTGCAAATTTAGATGATGGGCCGCAGCCGCACCAACCAGCAGATCTTTCTCACCCAAGGAATTTCTCAGCAGATATGCGCTCATCCCTTTCGGGGATTGAGAGTGATTCATTACGTCAGAGCCATTCTGACCTGCAGTGCTGTTTCTTTCGCCCCCGGAAGGGGTGATCCTCCACCATTTTTTCAAACGCAACTCCTCGCGAAAATTTGCCCCCACCAATAATGCCTCGCTTCCGTTGACTCTGGCAGGGGCAATCAATTTGGGGGCGACGATGCTGAGGTTCTCGCTGTTCTTGATTGAACGAATCTTGCCCATGTCCGATTCATACAGCGGCCTTACATCCAGGGCCACACCTGAAAATTGCAGCCCTCCATAATTTAAGGCAAGGTCATGAGACCTGGGAACAATAATAATATTCGCCCCCAGCTCATCCAGTTTCTTGCCAATATCCTCTTCCATGGCTCGCGTCAGAGTGACAAGAGTCACCACCGTGGTTACTCCGATCAAAAGCCCGATGATCAGGAAGATAGCCTTCCCTTTTCGCCGTCTCAAATTGTTGATGGAAATATTATGCAGTCGCATGGTTACCCTCTAAAAATTCTCGGTTTCCAATTCTGCACATCGATTTCCTTGATAATGGCCCGACCATCGCTAACAGAATGAGAAATCACATCCGGTGGATAAGTAAGGCATCCGCCGCTGATCCCTTTCAAGGTTTCCAGGTCCCAGCGAGTAAGACAGGCATTGCAAACCATTTGCTTCCCTTCGATGTGGAAGCTGGTTGAATTGCAAGGCTCGCAGACGCTCACAGCAGTCACAAGCTTTCCCGATGGAGTAATATAAGCTAATAGGGGGATCTGACCATCGGGCCGCTGGTATTCGAAATAGACCAATTTTTTCTCCTTCACAAGCTCAATCGGAACCTCCACGGATCCTGCCCCCACAACTGCTGCAACCTTGGTCATAGTTAGGGATTGGTTTTGGTAATTGACATTTTCCGTAACCTGGCTTCCAACGATTTTCGCCGGCCCGGCCTTGGGAGTGGGAGTATCCCTCAAAAGCAGCCATGAAACTGGAAGAGCTGCCAGCAGTAAGACAATCAGGGTAATCTTCCAGACGGGGAATCCTTTCTTCTCCCCCAACAGTTTTTCTCGCTTCGTGCTGTATTCCACCGACTTATTTTGCTTATCTTTCGCGCTCACCTTTTTCTCCTTCTTCAAGAAATTTCGAAGGCTTTGCCTCCCTGATAAGAGTAAGATTTGACGATTCTTCCTTCTTTCTGGATGTCCACCTGGATGTGGCAGCCATAATCCGTGACTTTGGCTGTCACTCCTTTCTCCGAAGGATTGGCTTTTTGGTAAGCCTCCAGGGCTACCTTTTTGGCTTCCCTTTCTGTCTTCGGGTCTACCGGCCCACCAGGGCGATATTGGTTCCCGACACTTCCCGATCCACCCGGGCTGCAGCACCCTCCCCCCAGGGCAGAAGAACAGCCGGCGCTATCTCCGGAATAATAAATAGCTAATTCCGCCTTCTGTTTAGCCTGAATCAGCCAAGCATTGAAAGAAATGTCCGGGTTCGAACCTAACGGAGCTTTCGCGGCTTTTACTGCTTTGTAAAGAAGAAGAGTTCGAATATGGTTTTGCAGATCCTCCTTGGACACTCCCTCTTCCCGGAGCCTGGCCTGGAATTTTTCCCAGTTGCCATAAATTTCTTTACTGATCTTTTGCAATTCTTGCTGAACCGTTTCATCGCTGATTTGAATCTTAAGCTTCCGAGCTTCCTGGAATACTACCCGTTCCTCTAACATTCCGTCCAAAACCTCTTGTTCTAAATTCTCCAGGAGCGCCCGGCCCCGTTGCCCAGCAAAAAGATCTCTCCCATACTGCCGCTCCAGCATTGCCCGGATACTTTTTACCCTTACTTTCAGGTCGGCTCTGGCGATGGGTTCCCCGTTGATCACGGCCGCAGGCCTTCTTAAAATTGAATCGAGTGAAAGACTCCCGAAGCTGAGCCCCCCATGCCAGAGCAGCAATCCTGTTAAAGAAATAAGCAGCGCCGAAAACAGGATGCTGAAAATCCATAGACGTTTTGGTTTTTTGGCTGGATGAATAGCCCGACACTCGGGGCAATAAAGTTCCCCTTCCCCCGCACCTTTCCCGCAGTGTACGCATCCTTGCAAGCCCAAATTTAGCCCCCTTTGAAATTTTCCTTACTTATTCTTTAGCAATGGGAATGCCAAAATGGAGGGATAGTACCACTTCGTGAGATAACCCACGGGAATTGAACGGGAATAATCTTAAAGAAATAAATTACGGTTTTTTTTCGTATTTATTTAATGCTGATTTTTTTCTCGAGGAAGGTTCGGCTCAGGGGGAAACTGAGAAAATTTTTATCAGTAGCCACTCTATCAAGTTGGACAAATCGATCCTTTCATCTCCTTTGCTCCTACTCCGAAAAGTGAGGATTAGTCGGCGAGTCCTTTCAATGAATACCATACTCCTTCAGTTTGTTCTGCAAAGTGCGGCGATTGATGCCCAGAATTTCTGCGGCTCGCGTCCGGTTTCCCCCTGTATCCTCCAGGGTCTTAAGGATGAGCGCTTTTTCTACCTCTTGCAGGCTGATCCCGGAAGGAAGTTCGAGCCCCTGCATTTCCTGCTCCCAGGAGGATAAGGCCTGGATGGGGGGCGGCAGGTCTGCCGGGACGATAACTTCTCCCCTGGCCAGGATCACTGCCCGCTCGATACAATTCTCCAGCTCCCGGATGTTCCCCGGCCAGTCGTAACGCATGAGCAAGTCCATTGCCTTGCCAGATATGTCTTTTAATTCCTTTCGATTCTTGTCTCGGTAGATGGCAAAAAAATGGGTAGCCAATGCTGGAATATCCTCCTTCCGTTCGCGCAGCGGAGGCAGAGAAATAGGGACAACGTTCAGACGGTAAAAGAGGTCTTCCCGAAACCGCGCTTCCTTGACTTCTCTCTCCAGGTCTTTGTTCGAGGCGGCAATAACCCGAACATCCACTTTGACCGTGCGGGTGCTGCCCAGAGGTTCAAACTCTTTCTCCTGGAGCACCCGCAGGAGCTTCGTCTGAGTGGTCACACTCATCTCTCCCACTTCATCGAGAAAGATGGTTCCCCGATGGGCTAACTGGAACCTCCCTTCGCGACGGGCAATGGCTCCGGTAAAGGCACCCTTTTCATGGCCGAAAAGCTCACCCTCCAGAAGAGTCTCCGGCAGGGCGGCGCAAGACACCTTGATGAAAGGTTGGCTCGCCCGCGGGCTATTATGGTGGATGGAATTAGCCACCAGCTCTTTTCCCGTCCCGCTTTCACCCAGGATCAGCACCGTGGCATCCGTGGGGGCAACCAGGGAGAGGGTATCGAAGACCTCCTTCATTTTGCGGCTCCGCCCGATGATCTTGGAAAAATCGAACCGGTCTCCCAAACGTTCTTTCAGGGCGATGTTCTCTGCCCGGAGATGGTAGAGCTCCAGAGCTTTTTCGATGAGAATTTTCAATTCATCAATGTCTAAGGGCTTCGTCAGATATTCAAAAGCCCCGGCCTTGAGCGCTTCCACGGCGGTTTTCACGGAAGCATACGCTGTCATGATCAGAACAGGCACGAGAGGGCTTATCTTGCGAATCTCGCCCAGGGCCTCAATTCCGTCCATGGTCGTCATGCGAATGTCCAGGAGGATCAGGTCAAAAGGCTCCCGTTCCACCGCTTTGACCGCTTCGGGGCCATCACTCGCCTCGGATACTCCATACCCCTCTTCTTTTAAAACCGCCCGCAGCATGATCCGGTGGCTCTCTTCATCATCTACCACCAAAATGCGGGGTTTCTCGTTCATTCCCACTCCCTGTACAGCAGAAATTCTAAATTCGAAGCACGAAATCCGAGACAAATTCAAAAAACCCAAGCACAAAATTCAAAATGAGGCAAACATTTTTTTAGGATTTGTTCATTAGAACCTCGGATTCGTTTCGAATTTCGAGATTCGTATTTCGGATTTTCTCTCGGCTGAGTGGCAGGGTAATTCGAAAGGTCGTTCCTACCCCCTCCCTGCTCTCCACCGCGATGTCCCCTCCATGGCTTTCCACGATCTGGTGGACAATGGCCAACCCCAAACCCGTTCCCCTACTTTTAGTACTGAAAAAGGGTTCGAATACTTTGCCCAAGTCCTCCGGCGGAATACCCCGCCCCGTATCGGCAATGGCAACTTCGACCCAAGGCTGATCATGGACCTCCTTCAAAGTAATCCGGATCTTCCCGCCCCCATCGATGGATTCCAACGAATTTAGCAGGAGGTTGAGAAAAGCCTGAGAGAGCTGGTCACGATCGGCAAGCACAGGGGGAAGATTGTGTTCATATTCCTCCTCCACCTCCACCCCTTTTTTTCTCAATTCGGGTTCTAAGAGCTTTAGCGAATGGCTCAGAATATTTTCTAGAAGATGCGGTTCTCTATGGGGGTCTTTTGGCCTGGCGAAGTCTAAGAGGTCGGTAACCACCCGGTTCAGCCGGTCCACTTCCTTTACCATGATGGAGGCATACCCCTGTTCCTCTTCACGGCCTTTGAGGCGGTTCATAAAATACTGGGCGAAACCCCGGATAGAGCTCAAGGGGTTGCGAATCTCATGGGCCACGCCAGCGGCTAAGCGACCCAGAGAAGCCAATCGTTCACTCCGGCGGACCTTCTCCTGAAGGTCCCGGATTTCCCTCAGGTCGCGGAGCAGCAGCACTGACCCCATCTCCCGCCCCATTTCGTCTTTCAGCGGCGCCGCGCTCAGGCTTAACGGGATCCTGCTTCCGGAGGGATGTTGAACTTCTATTTCCTGGCCCAGAATAATTAATTTATTCTCTTCAAGAAGTGTCTCAAGATTTTCGTCAAAAGCTTCTGAAATTCTTCTACCTTTGAGATTTTTTTCTTTTTCGCCTAGGAACTCCCCTGCCCTCCGGTTTATGGTGACAATCTTCTTCTCTCTGTCTATGGATATCAGCCCATCAGCCATACTCTCCACGAGGTTTTCCGTATAGGTTTTCATCTCGGCCAATGAACGGTCTACCAGGTAATAGTTTTGGACAATAAAGATGAAATAAAGCGCTCCTCCTCCCAGAATCACCAGGATGCCTCCCATGAGGAGAGCATGGTGAATGTCCTGCTGCCTGGCACTCTCGAATGGACCCAGGCGCAGCCGGATGGAGATCAGCTTATTTTTGCTCCAACTCTGCAGCGGTTCTTCCTGAGGTTCTACTCTTTCTTCACCTTCCCGCACTATACCCAAGGGGTTTTTGTAGGAAAAAGGGCGGAGGGGTCTAATCACTTCAAATGTCCGTTCTCCTTCAATGATCTCCCGATAGCGCGTGACCATGCCCTTCTCATTCAACAACACCATCAAGGAAGGAACTTCTATGATTTTTTCCGGTGTTCCCTTGGTTGGCGCAGAACCTACTATATTTCCTCGGTCATCGAACAGAACTATGCTGGCGGTGCCCGGTTCCCGCGAAAGCTCCTCCAGAATCTTCTGAATGCGGGAAGCATCGGGGTAGGTTGCCGGAAGGTCTGCCCGCAAACTTGCCTCGACAGCTCGAGTGATGACCATACTCTCCCGTAAGAGAGAATCCTCTAACCTTCCTCTTTCCCGGCTCAGGTTTCTGTAGGTGGAGATGGCGATGACGACCAGCAGGGTGATCACTGTGGCCACGATCGTCAGGGCAGGTAGATAAAGTGATTTATAGCGTTTCCCCTTTTTCATTTCTCGCCGAAGCTCTGCCGCAAACTCAAGCTTTTGTTACTATTTTATATCTTATCCTCGCAGGGTGTCCAGCGGAGATCACGGGCAAGGCTTTGGGAAAATCTAAGAATACCTTTTGTGCGGGTTTGGGAACATCGCTTTCGATCTATCCTGCACCCACCTGGAGCATTGCCAAGGTTTCCTTATCGAACTTCTTATCCACAGAAAAAAAAGATTCCCCTTCCCTGAGGGTTTGCTTTCGAATGGAATAGGAGGTCCTGTTATCCTGGCTGTATCTTGCCAGAATCTCGCCGATCGTCCGCTCCACCGGAGGATCCGGACTTCCGCAGGCCAGCACCGTAGGCCCGCGAAATCCCGCAGGTTGAAAGAGGCTGGCCCCGGGCCTGGCCAGCGAAGGGATTATTTCATTCTCTCCCTGGTTTCTACCAACGATGATCTTTAACTCCCGGTGCAGGCGAAAGTGCCTCCCGATCTTCAGAAGGTGCAAATCCGCCATGTCGTAATCCACTACATGAGTGAATAGATCGCGTAACCGCGAGGCGATGACCTTATCCGTGAGCAGGCACCCTCCCGCCGGACAGGGATAATCTTTAACCCCCAATCTCTCCGCCAGATCCATCTGCGCTTTTCTCGACCGGCCGGAGAAGGATAGAAGTTTCTGGCGGTCAACGATTCCCTCCTGCTCTGGTATCGTGGGCGGGAAGTGTTGCGCAGATAAAGGCCTGAGGATGCGCCCTTCCAGGCCACTTTCCTGCTCTATTTTTTGGATGGCGGCCCGATGCTGCGACATCGGCCTTTGCCCGAGCACTTCCCCAGTAATGATGAAGGATGCTCCGCTGCTGCCCATCATTTCTTTGGCCTTTTTGAGCATATAAATCCGGCAATCAATACAGGGATTCATTCCCCTCCCGTATCCGTGGCGGGGGTTTTGCACGACCTTCATGTAATCCATACCCTTGGTGATTACACGGAGAGCAATACCAAATTCTTCAGCGATTTTAGTGGCTTGGTGCTTGCAACCTGCTTTTCTTGGAGTGCAATTACAGAAAGGACTGGTAAAGTTGACCGCTGTGATCTCGATTCCCTGATCGACCATCATTCTTACGGCCAGCGAGCTGTCCAGCCCTCCCGATAGAAGGGCAATGGCTTTTTTATTCATGTTTTTTGCGTATCAAGATGCCGAGGACCATCATGGGTTCACGGTCGAGCGGAGAGTAGTTACGAATATCCCAGCAGGGCCGCGAGTCCTTCGCAATTCCTTTCTTCTTACGCATTAAGAAGAGCATCTATCGCTCCATGTGCCCGGGAACCTTACGCCATGCGCATTCCTCCTTTGGGTAAAGGGAAAAATACAGGAAATATATGAAAATATTCTTGACAAATTATACTACATCGTGGCATTTATAATCAAGATTTCTTGCGGGCCCGGGAATGAGCTTCGGGAATCTGAGGCGTCATTACCTTTAAACCTCATGCCGGAGGCCCTTGTTATCGCTGCCTCTTTCCCGAGCCCGCTTCCCGCGGCTTCGTTCCGAGTTACCAGGAAGCTGGGTCCTGGATGAATGGAGAGAATGCAGCGGCAAAAGAACTGGTCGAATATTCGCAGGTTTGCCAGGCCTGAAGTCATAGGAAATTTACGAAAAAAAGAAGCTTGAGGGACACCCGCTATGATCCTATGAACTTATTTCCACTTCGCTGCATCCCCGCTCTGCCGCGAATGGAGTGGGATTTCAATATGTTAAAGAAATTCCGGGACGCGCATTGCCAAATTTTATTCGTGAGGAGGTGCCAATGGAAACAAAGAAGATCTTTGCTCCTGTGGGAGAGAAAGATGTGACCCGGGCCATTGTGGATGAATTTGCCAAGCAGTTCCATGAATACGTGGAAAGCGATTGCCTCATCATCGGCGGAGGGCCCAGCGGCCTCATGGCCGGAAAAAATTTGGCTGAAAAAGGGTTCAAGGTAATGATTGTGGAACGAAACAATTACCTGGGTGGAGGCTTTTGGATCGGGGGATACTTAATGAACAAACTCACTGTGCGGGAGCCCGGGCAAAAGGTATTGCAGGAACTCCGCGTTCCCTATAAAGAGGTCCAGAAAGGCCTTTTTGTGGCGGACGGCCCCCATGCCTGTTCGAAACTCATTGCCGCTGCCTGCGATGCCGGAGTCAAATTTGCCAACATGACCATCTTTGATGATTTGGTCCTGCGGGAAGATAATCGAGTCGCTGGCGCTGTCATAAATTGGACGCCAGTGAGCGCCATGCCCCGGGAGATCACTTGCGTCGACCCAGTGGCCTTGGAAGCAAAAGTAGTCATCGATGCCACTGGCCATGACGCCGTGGTCGCCCGGAAGCTCGAGGAGAGAGGGCTTTTTAAGACCCAGGGCTTCGGGGCTATGTGGGTGGAAAGGTCCGAGGATCTGGTTGTCGAGCACACTGGAGAAATCCATCCTGGCCTCGTGGTTGCGGGAATGGCGGTTACCACTTGTTACGGTCTCCCCCGCATGGGGCCGACTTTTGGAGCCATGCTCCTTTCTGGGAGGCGAGCTGCAGAAGTCGTTTATCCTCTTCTCTCATAATCATGAGATCAACCCCGAATATCTTTCTCTACCAGGGCACCTCGAAGGGAGAGGTGGATTTCGAAGCCCTGCGGTCCTTCCTGCAATCCCTGCTGCCAGATATCTCTGGGCAACTGAGGGAAGAATTTATTTCCCATTTTGCTTTCTCTTTTAAAGAAGAAGAGAAAAAAATCGAAGAAGTGGCCCGCACCCTGGCTCAAGCCAAGGTTCGGAATATAAGGGAAGAGTGGAAACGTCAAGAGCCACTCCGTGGGGAAATCGCCTTTGAACGGCGGTATCTTTTCACCCCATCCCACCGCCCCTTCGGCATCCTTTATGATGCCTGGCAACTCCAGAGGACCTTGAGAGACCTCATGCCGCCCTCAGAATGCGACTGGGAGAAGATCCATGTGGTCATCACCAACCAGCTCTTCGGGACTTGGGATGGAGGGAACTTTCACTATCATTGCCGCACAGCTTTTTTTGGCTTCCCCTCATTGATCTCTACAACAGGAATGGTGGAAGCCCCAGCCAAGCCGAGAAGCTTTTACCTGAAGCTCCAAATGGGAATCCCGCGGGAATCCCTGCGGGCGGAATTCCAGGGGCGCTTCCTTGATCTTGGCGACCCTCGGATGACCGAGGTCCTTAAAGGGTATGTCCTGCAAGCCCTTTTTTATCACCTGACAGGCAACCCTTTCTGTTCCGACCCGGACTGTCGGCTCTTCAACGCCCACTGGCAAGAAGAGCTGATTAGGGCTCAGCTTCGTGATGGAGCCGACCTTTGCCCGGTCCACGGCGAAGCCTTGAAGGAAATTTTAGGGGGAGAGAAAAGTCCGCGGTAGAAATCGCACTCCTGATCCTTGCAGCCCTGGCAGGATGGATAGACAGGTTGCCCAGGCTATTAATAAACGAGGCGGGGGGTAGAAGGCCGACCGGATCTCTCTTAAAGGTTTCTTCAATCAGGAAGTTGAACTTCCTCCGGTGGTGGGAGGAAGTTTTTCCAACTTTACTCTTGAAATCCTTTGTCCCACCATATCCACAATACTTATTCGCTTCCTTTCCATAACTACCATATCGCCAGCTTGGGGAATCTTTTGCAGGGTCGTCATCAAAAATCCTCCAAGGGTTTCATATTCCGGTGATTCCGGGAGTTGAATGTTGTAGTCCTCTTTTAGATCCCTCAGACTGACTGAGGCATCGATCAGCATGGTCCCGTCAGGCAGCTGAATCACAGGATTTTCTATATCGTATTCATCTCTGATTTCCCCAACGATCTCTTCAATCAGATCTTCGATGGTTACCAGACCCGAGATTCCCCCATACTCATCCACCACTAATGCCATATGGACTCCCTTTTTTTGCATTTCTTTTAATAGGAGGCTGATTTTCATCGTCTCCGGGATGAAAAAAGGGGGTTTGACGATCTTTCGAATGTCAACCTGGCCAGCTTTAGCAAGGATGGTGAGAAAGTCTTTGGCATAAAGCATTCCCCTGATATCATTCAATCCCTTTCCGAAGACCGGATAACGGGAGAATTGTTCCTCCTCAAT
>CAYQWO010000070.1:2388-11986 GCA_964421095.1 uncultured Syntrophaceae bacterium | reverse complement strand
CTCTGCCATCCGGACAAACCAGGAATAGATGTAGCAATGCGCCCCACCATAGAGGGAAGTGATGACGGAGAAGACGATGACAAAACCAACCCATCGAGGCATAATTTCTAAACTCCCAACTTTCTATTTCCGCTCGCTTGTTAGGGAAATCAATTTGATAAAAGGAGAGCGTCATTTCTTATCCCCTAATGATTTCTTTATATAACCTTTTTTGGCGGAATTCAAACCTTACCTGAAGAAAAAACTGACAGGCAAAAAGAAAGTTTTTTCAGGTCGGAGAATGAAGACGAATGTAAACAAGTTCTGGAGGAGATCCCAGGCGCATGGGAGGCCCGCCCGTCCCAATTCCCCGGCTTACGTACATATAGCTATCTCCCTCCCTGTAGAGACCGCGGAGGTGATCGAAAAGAACATGGGAAATGGGCCGGAGGGGTAAAACCTGGGAACCGTGCGTATGCCCGCTTAGCTGCAGGCCGACCCCAGCCCTGGCTATCCTTTCAAAATTATGGGGCTGATGGTAGAGCAAGATGGAGGGCTTTCGAGGATCGAGCATCGAAACCAGCCTATTAAAATCCGGCACCGATGCTCCTACCCGGCGTGCGCCAGTGGGGTCGTCAATTCCCAGAAGCTGCAGCCCACCGGGAAGGACGGTCACCTCGTTACGGAGCACCCGAATTCCTGCTCCCCTCATGATGGCCACAACCCGGTCCACACCCGCATAATAATCATGATTCCCCGTTACAGCAAAGACGCCAAGGCGACTTTTCAGTTTCGAAAGCGGGTCGGACATCCTTTCCATGTGGGAAACGCTCTCGTCTACCAGGTCTCCGGTGATAACTACGATGTCCGGTTTGAGTTCGTTGATGAGGCTTACAATCTTGGAAAGTCTTCCGTTTTCGATGAGCATCCCGTAATGAACATCCGCAACCTGCAAAACGGTCAGCCCCTCCATTTCGGCCGGGAGCCCGCGAAGAGGTAAGTCCAGCCGCGTTACCCTAATATTATATGCCTCCCGCAGGGCGCATCCCCCCACCACCAGGGCCAATCCGGAGATGACTGCCACCAGGGTCCGGCGAAAGCAACGAGAATTCTGGGTAAGAGTACCACCTTGAAGAGGGAACTTTTTTAAGAGATAGCGGAGCAGATCACTTCCTCCAGCAAATATGCAAAAGAAAAAAGTGAACCCCATCCAGGTCGAAGAAAAAAAGGAAAGAAAATAACTAAAAGAATTGAATTCATAACGCGCCAAGATTTTTCCGGCGAGCAAAGAGCCTACCAGGACGATAAAGATCAGGCGCATTGTATGGCGGAGGGCCTGAGGAGGCTGAAGGAGCCGGATGAACCATTTGTAAAGGTAGAAACTCCCACTGCCATAGGTCAATGAGACCAAAAAAACTCCAAAATTCGGCCACAAGAGCATGGGGTTTAGATCCGTTTCTCCTGGAGGATTACTGGGCTCGTACGCTTATCTGGACCATTCATGCTGCGCCCCCCTCTTTCGCAAAAAGTCTTCCAGGTTGCCTCATTGGATTTCGGAAATTACATCGCCCATTCCATAAGATCAATCGATGACGCCCATCATGCCCATTTATGCGGAACCACTCTAGAAAATTATCTTATTATAACTTATCGGACAATAATTTCAAATTTTAAGTTCCTTGGAAAGTGACGAATCCAGGAAGTCGAATTTATCATGGACTCCAATTCTCGGTTTAGGTAGAATGACAAGAAACACCAACGGGAAGACAATGAAAAGGAAACCAATCATAGACGAGGTAAGGGAAATTGCCGAGGCCCCCTTCTCTTACCTGCGGAACTGGAAAACGAGAACGGGGAAGAAGATTCTGGGCTATTTTTGCGCCAACACGCCGGAGGAAATCATCCAGGCCGCAAGTCTTCTACCCGTACGCCTCCTTGGCTCAAGAGAAAGCATTTCTTTAGCCTCCAGGCATCTCCAGAGCTATAGTTGCTCTTTGATCCAGAGTAGCCTCGAGGGGGCCCTACAGGGGGATCTAAATTTTCTGGATGGAACGGTCTTCCCGCATACCTGCGACTCCATCCAGCGTCTCTCGGATATCTGGGCAGAAAATCTGCGTTTCCCTTTTCACTGGGATCTGGTCTTGCCGGTGAAACTGCAAACGGAAAGCGCTAGAACTTACCTAATCCAAGAACTCCGGCGCTTCCGGAGAGGCTTGGAGGAGTTCATCGGCCAAGCCATCTCTGACCAGGATCTCCGCGCTTCCATCGGCCTGGCCAACGAGAACCGTTCTTTACTGAGGGAGTGTTACCACCGAAGAGTAGATCAGCCTGACATGTTTTCTGGCGCAGAATTCTTATCCCTCGTCAAAACCGCGACATTTTTGCCCAAAGCAGAACACACCACCAGGCTAAAAGAATTACTTGCCCACATGGAAGGAAAGAAGCCTCTGTTTCCAAACCGGGTCCGCCTCTTCCTTGCGGGAAGCGTCTGCGACCAATCTCCCGTTTTGGATCTCTTCGAAGCCTCTGGGGCTTCCATCGTCGGGGATGACCTGTGCACCGGGTGGAGATATTTTGCCGAAGATGTTTCCCCGGAGGGGGATCCCATCGAAGCGCTGGCCGACCGCTTCATCAGGAGGGTTCCGTGCCCATGCAAATACAATCCCAGTATTGACCGGGCCGAAGACTTCGTCAAAAGGGTTATAGGATCCCGCGCCCAAGGGGTGGTCTTCATCCTTCTAAAATTTTGCGACCCCCACGCGTTTGATTATCCGTATCTGAAGGGGAAGCTCGATGAAAGGAAAGTCCCCAGTCTGCTCCTGGAGATCGAGCCAGGGGGCGTCCCGCTGGGGGCGGTGGAAACCCGGTTGAAAGCTTTTGTCGAGACTCTTGGAGGTTAAAATGGCCGAAAGCGAAACAGAGAAAGACAAACGCCGCCTGCAATCCTCCCAAAAAATGAAGGAGCTGATGACCCGCTACTACATGGGGGCCAAGATGGCCGAGGGTTCGGATAAGAAGATCGCCTGGATCACCAGCGGGGGCCCGGTGGAATTCCTCATTGCTGCGGACATCATCCCCATCTACCCGGAAAACCACGGGGCCATGCTGGGCGCTGCCCGCATGTCTGTCGAACTCTGCGAAGTAGCCGAGGGCTTGGGTTACTCCCGGGACCTCTGCTCTTACGCCCGGGGCGATATCGGATCAGCGCTCACCAAAAAGAGCCCCATCGGGGGATTGCCCCGGCCGGATTTCCTGCTGGCCTGTAACAACATCTGCGGGACAGTTTTGAAATGGTATCAGGCTTTGAGTCGCCTATTCAACGCCCCCCTCTTTTTCCTCGACACCCCTTTCATTCACCACAAAGTGGTACCGGAAAGCCTCCGGTATGTCCGCCGGCAGTTCGAAGAGTTGATCGATTTTCTCGAGGCCCGGACTCAAAAGAAATTCGACCGCGATCGCCTGGCCGAGGTCGTTAGTTTTTCGGGGGAATCGGCCATGCTCTGGAAGGCAGTCCTGGATCAATGCGCTCACCGCCCATCGCCCATGAGCTGTTTTGATGCCTTCATTAACATGGCCCCCATCGTGACCCTTCGCGGAACAAAGGAAGTGGTGGATTTTTACCGCGAAATGAAGGTTGAACTCCAGGAGCGCATCGCCCAGGGGATCAGCGCTGTCCCTACCGAAAAATCTCGCCTCCTCTGGGACAATATTCCGATTTGGTACAAAATGCGCGAGCTTTCCGAGCTTTTCGCCTCCTATGGAGCCTGTCTGGTTGCGGACACTTACACAAATGCCTGGGTCTTCGAGGGCCTGGAAACGGAGGACCCTCTGGACGGCTTGGCCCGGGCATATACCACGGCCTACCTCAATATTAGCATCGATCTGATGGTCGAGCGAGTCCTGGACCTGATGGCCCGATTCTCAGTGGATGGCCTCGTCATCCATTCGAACCGGAGCTGCAAACCGTATTCTCTGGGGCAATACGACATCCAGAGGCTCATCTACGAAAAGACAGGAGTCCCCAGCGTGATCATCGAGGCAGATATGACCGACGCCCGGGCCTATTCCGACGCGCAAGTAAGGACCCGGGTTGAAGCATTCATGGAGACTTTGCAAAATCGGAAATTTCCACCAGGGCCATAGAATCCATATTGGCACGCAGATGAACACTGATCAAAACGCAGAAAAAATTTTTGTAATTATTGATCGTTTTTGTTTTAGATCCTGACAATCTGCGTAAATCTGCGTCCCCTATAAAAAAATGCAGACTTTAAGAAAGGAAATTGCCGCGGCCATCGAGCGAGAATCTCTCGACCTGCGGGAGATCTCCCAGCTATTCAGGATTCGCGAGAGGGAGGTTCTTGACCATCTCCAGCATATCTCCAAATCCGCGCATCCGAAGCGTCTCGCCATGCAACCGGCTCAATGCCAGCGCTGCGGCTTCACCTTTAAGAAACGGGACCGTCTGACCACCCCCAGCCGTTGCCCGCTATGCAAAAGCGAATCCATCTCCCCGCCCCGTTACCAGATCATCGGCTAGACGCCGCCAACCAACAACCATAACATTTTCATGGCCCAGGCAGGAGGGTACGTTCCAGCAGTTCCCCAACGAGCCGGGCTGTATCGCCGACGATGCGCCCGCACTCCAGGGCCTTCTCCCCCCGGTAAAAGCTTTTGACCTGCGCTCGGTCTGTCCAGTCCACTCCCGCAATTTCCCGGCACATAATGCCGCCATGTTTCTGGACAATCTCTTCCCGGAAACGTTTGAGGAGCTCGCGGGTATAGGCCCACATCTTCGGGTCCTCCTTTTCTTCCTCCTTAGCCCGGCTGAACCTCTCCCCTAAAACTCCCAGAGCCCCCACTACCGCTCCACAGACTTCTCCATTCCCACCCAGGCCTCCTCCGAAAGCGCCCATGGCTCTGATGACTTCCTCATCTTTTCGGCCCAGCTTCTCTTGCCCGACCGCAAGAACGGCCTGGCTTCAATGGAAACGCTTCATCATCATCTGCATCGCTTTTTCCCGCATTTCTTCCCGGGTCATAAACCCTCCTTTTTCGGTCCTCTTCAGATATTCTGGCTCATCTCTTTGCGCCAGCGGGCGTAACGCCACATACGCGCCAGGACGCGCACGGCCATCTCGGGAAATTCATAACAGGGAACCCGATTTTCCTCCAAGAAGGCCCGGCTTATTTCCATATCTTTCTGAGTCCCCAGCAGAGTAAAAAAGACCGGTTTATGGCACCGCTCCCGCAGAAAATCTATGATGGGACGGTAGGGATCGGCCCCCAAGATGGCAAAGGAGATAATAATGATTCCGTCCACGCCATCATCTTCCAGAAGAGCGCCCAGAACTTCTATGGCTGTTTTCTCAAATCCACGGGCCAGCATGTCCGGAAAAAGATCCACGGGGTTCTGGGCCTTGGAGGAGGTAGCGATGACCCGCGAGATTCTTTCCCGGGTGGGTTCTGCGAACCGAGCGACCTGTAACCCTTCCTCCACGGCCGCATCGATACTCATGATGGCCTGAGCCCCGCTGTAGGTCACCAGGGCGATGCGGCCTCCGCGCGGAAGAGGCATGTTTAAGAACCCTTTCAGAGTGCGGATAAACTCGTCGATCGCGAAGATACGCAGAACTCCGGCCTGCCGGACTGCTCCTTCGAATACTGAATCTTCAACGGCCAAGCTGGCCGTATGGGAAGCCGTGGCTCGGGCGCCCTCCCGGGTGCGTCCTCCTTTCAAAACGAGGACGGGCTTTTGGGTCGTGGCTTTCCGGGCCACTTCCAGGAATCGTCGACCATCCCGGACATCTTCCAGGTACATCCCGATGATGCGTGTCTGTTCATCCTCCATCAAATAGTCCAGAGCTTCGCATTCATCCACGTCCACTTTGTTGCCCAAGCCGATTCCTTTGGAGATTTGCAGCCCCTCCAAGGAACTTAGGTATCTTAATAGTGCTCCGACGAAAATCCCGGATTGGGCCACAAACCCGATCGAACCCGGCTTAAGCATGCGGGAATTGGCAAAGTAGGAGGTGGTCAACCCTGTGGCTGTGTTCACCAGTCCCAGGGTATTGGGCCCGAACCCTCTCATGCCCGTGGATCGGAGGATGGCCCGCACCTCTTCCTGGTATTTGGCTCCCAGCGCTCCTGTTTCCGCAAAGCCTTCTGCGGAGATCACTACGCCCTTTACTCCCTTACGGGCGCATTCTTGCAAAGCGGCGGGAACGGCAGCCGGAGGAATGTGCAATACGGCTAAATCCACAGGGAAGGGAACCTCCTCCAGGCTGCGATACAAAGGCGTCTCAAAAACTTCCCCTCCCTGCGGGTTCACACCGGCTACCGGTCCCCGAAAACCAACTTTTTTGAGAACATTGAGAAGCTGAGCCCCGGGTTTTAGAGGATCCCGGGAAGCCCCGACCACCGCTACGCTTCTGGACTCCAAAATTTCCCGAAGGGAACGCATCGGCTCTTACCTCCAGGCTCTTTCGCCGAAATTGCAGATACCGTAAGATACCATACTCGTAGCCCAGATCAAACTTTTTTGTCTTTATTCTTCTCCCCTGCGGCATCGCCGACGGGGTTGGAATCTTTCTGGTCCTGTTGCCGGAACACGTTCTCCGGCGAAGGATGAAGTGAATCTTAAAGGGGAGAAACATCTTGAGTTTCAGGATTAGGACCGATGAAGGGGGAAAATTATTTCGGCCTAGGGTCGGCGATCTTGGTCTAACGGGTCAGCAGTCCCTTGTTGACCATTTCTGAATGGTTCATGGGGTAGCGATTCTCTTCCAAGAAAAAAACTTCCCGGGCGTTCATACTTTTTATTTTCTCGATCTTCCCCAAAGAAGCCTGGATCGCCCGCAAATTCTCCCGCTCCTCCTGACTGAAGGGGAAGTCTCTCCATCGGGTGATACCCAATTGAAAGATCACGAAAAATACCAGAACACCGAACAAGAAGTACGCGCCGGCATCCTTCAAGCGCCCGAGGGCCTTTGATTTTTTGCCTTTTTCCATGCGGGCACCGATCGAGATCGCCTCAATCAAACCCGCATCTATCATAACGATGAGATCCTTACAGGCGTCGAATTCCCCGATGAAGCTAAGGTCAATGATTTCTTGGATTGTTCGGTGGCCGTCAACCAGCTCATATAAAACATCCATTTGAGCCGTACGCTTCTTTTCCCAGGGCGTACCGGTCAGCTCATCCAGAGTGGCCATAGAATTCGACTTTTTCAGCACCATCTCAAAAGTCGGGATCCGCTCCGCAAGCATAGGCCATTCATCTACCTTGCCCAGGACGTCCAGGAGAAGATACTCCGCAGGAATGGGTTCCACAAAGTCGGGAACGTAGGAGATATCTTTGGTTTCAAACCGAAAGATCCCTCCCTCCCACTTGAATAGGCCGTAAATGGTTTCAAAGGTCACGAGTCTCAGCACGGCCACCAAATCCTCTTTGACGACCAATCCGCTATTCAGCAGAGCGTTCTCGACGCTAATCAACTTTTCCTTGTGCTGGTCCCAGGCCTTTTTCCATTTCTCTGGAGAAATAAGACCGCCGCGGATCATTCTTTTGACTAAGGCGGGTTCCTCCGGGGGCTCTGAGGGAAAAGCCGTGCCCGCGATCATTCCCTTGTCGAAGAGAATTTGCACGACTTTTTTCGCCTTTTTTTCATCCTGGATAGTCAGCACACCCGTTTTTTGCTGTTGTCCCAGGAGCTGAAAAATATCCGTCAATCCGAAATCTTCCAACGATCCGGTTAGATCTATATTTTCCTCGACTTTAGGTCGTCCGAAAATAATTTTACCTCCCCTTTGAAAGGATGCGGGTCATCCGGTATTGAACGAACCCATAATAGACCACAAAAAAGAACCCAGCAGCAATCATCCATGGCGTGGAAGGCCAAATGTTCAGCACCAAGGGGCTGGGCACCCATTCCTGCCGCCATATTAATTTGATAAGGAAAAGAATGAGCAGAAAGAGGTAAATCGTCCCTTCCTTGGCACGGCCCAGAAGCAGATGCCCCACCCCGGGCAGAACCAAGGAGAGCCATTGGGTGAGAGATCGTTTTCTGGACTGATATTTGCTCACTTCGGCCCTCTTATGCTTTACTACTTGGGGATCCGCTGACCGGCTTGTTGAAAACGCCGTAATGCATTGGGAACATTGCTTTCCCATGACCGGGGATCGGGTGCATTGGGAGCAGATCGGGCGCCCACACTTTTCGCAGTTGCGGATCAGCGGCCGGTTCCCGGTCAAGGTTTGCATCAGCACCAGGAGGCCCAAAATAGCCGCAACCATGACCTCACCGTATTTTAGGGGCACCCCATGCCAAAGGAATTCCCAATACCCTTGAGCGATTTTTTGCCCTTCTGGGTTGTCAAAAAAAACCCTTTTCCACAGCTGGAGCGGCACAATCGTTTGGTCGATCACCATGCGGTTGGGGTTCCGTGATGAGATACTCGTGTAGTAGGAAATCAGCTGAGGTTTTAATTCTTTGGCCCTGCGAAATTCGGCTTCCGCTTCATTCAGGAGGAGGTTCAGGAGGTATGCTTGGCCCAAGTTATAATGTGATTCGGCTTTAGACGTTCCGAGCTGCAGGGCCTTTTTGTAGGCCTCTACGGCCTGGTTTGGGCGATCAGTGGCCAGGTAGACATTCCCCAGGTTATTGAAGGCTTGGGAGGCATGGGGCTGCAACTGCATCCATTGAAGAACACTCTGCTCTGCCTCGGCGAACTTTCCCATGCGTTTTTCCACTAACCCGAGCGCCTGGAGGATATCCGGGTCTTGGGGGCTGCTTTCCTTCAGGGCCACAAGCTCACGGTGTAAATCAACGCTCCATACTCCAGTATTAGCCCTGCTGATCTCTGGAACCCCATTTTCCGTCAAGGAGGACGAGAAGGACGAATAAATTCGGAGGCCTGTGGGTAGTAATAAAAGGATCGCCAGAAGAACTACACTCACTGCCCGGTCCGACCGATTCCCATACACCCCGAAAATCAGAAGCCATACAATGAATAACCACATCCATCCTAACCCCAAAAGGAAAGGAAGGAAGAGAAGGAAGATGTTCAACACCCCCAGAACTTTCGGGTTCGTTTCTAGGCGGATGAGGTGCTTGAGGTGATGAGCAAAAAAGGAGTGATACCGAAGCACTAGATAAGACGAGAAAGCCGCAAAAGTGATGAGGAAGCTTAACAGTATCCAAAAGGTAAGGTTGGCCAGCTGCGGAAGTGCCTCTTCCAGATTATAGAAGGAGAGGAGAACTCCTTGAACCCAATACCACCCGGCTTTTCCCACCTTCTCCATTGAAAAGGGATTCTGCGACCATACCCAATGAGCACGGGCGTAGGCAATTTGGGATAAATCCGGAGCCATCTTTTCAGCATAATTTAGAAGGCCGGCAATGACTTCTGAGTTTCCCTCAGGGATCATATCCTGACTTTCACGAATCAAGGCAGCGGCATAGGGGTAATGATTGGGGATTCCTTGATTGAGCTTCCATTGGTAGAGTTTTTCAAGTTCTCCCTGGCTTTTTGTCCAATCTCCTTTTCTTAGAAGCTCTCGATGGGCAAGCCAAATTTTTTCCGCTGCTTCTTCTTTTAATTCCCCCTCAGAAGCTGC
>CAYQWO010000070.1:0-2378 GCA_964421095.1 uncultured Syntrophaceae bacterium | reverse complement strand
GCCCTGGAGAAAATGGGAGAAGAAGGCGGTCCCTGAGCCCAACTCGGCAACTCCCAGAAAAGGGGGCCGAGGATGGCGGCGATTGTCGCCGCGAAAAAGAAACAGGCCCTCCAAAGTGGAGAGGTGAATCGATCTTTCATCTGCCAAGGCATATACCTTACCAATGTTCCCTCAGTTGGGTTTTTGGTCAAATTGTTCAAGTTTAATCGCCAGGTTGAAGGTCAGGCTTTTTCCTAAACCCTCGACCTCTAGGGTCAGGGGGATCTCCAAACTACTGGGAGTAGAAATTCGGGGTTGCCCGCAGGAGAGAATTCGCAGTTTCTCTTTAGCTGGCGAGGAAATTTTCCCTCCCTCTTCTTCGATCTGCAATGATAGTTCGGGCATTTTCTTCTCGACCACGCGGCTGAGAATGGAGCGGCTCCCCGTTTGGTTCATTTCCTCTGCTGGCTTTGCGCCTGGGCTGGGCGCCACCCTGGATGGGCTTGGTAGCTCTACACTCTTTTGCGGGGCTGTCTCCGAGCCCGCCACCCGAAGCCCCTCAGGGCGAGGAATGCTCTTCTCCATTTGTAAGGGTCTTACGGGGGCCGTTCTGGGAACAGAGTCAGATACCCCCGGACGGCGACCGTCTGCGCTCGTCTCGATGGCCTTTAAGACAAGGCGGCAGATCAGGGTCAGAGTCTCGAATACCCCCTTGCCCGAAACGGCCACGGCTTCAAAATGAGGAACGCTCTGGGGATTGATTTTTATGTTGAGCTCTTCTACGGAAAGAATGCTGGATAGATCGCGCTTGTTATACTGGATAATAAAGGGGATGGTTTCAAGGCTCTTCCCGTAATAGCGCAGGTTCTCTTCCAGATCCCTCAGGCTTTGCAGATTATCTTCCAACCTGTCGGCTTGGGAATCAGCGACGAAGATAACTCCATCCACGCCAGTAAGAACGGCGCGGCGCGTCGCCCCATAATAGACCTGGCCAGGAACAGTATACAGATGAAAGCGAGTCTTGAATCCCCGAACGCTTTTTAACTCGATGGGCAGAAAATCGAAGAAAAGAGTCCGGTCTTCATCCGTGGCGAGGGAGACCATCTTTCCCCGCTGGTCTTGCTTCAGGTGTTCATGAATGTACTGAAGGTTGGTGGTTTTCCCGGAAATTGCAGGACCGAAATAGACAATTTTTGCGTCGATCTCTTTCCGCATATAATTAAAGACGGCCATCATCACACCTTTCAGTCCTTATTTCCTCGATGGTTTCCCTCGGTATATCAGGTGGCCTTTGAGCCTAGCGATCTCATCCTTTGCATTCCGGAAGTTTTGATCCACCGCTGAGATTTCTCGAAAGATCCCAAGGGCTTCCTCTTTTTTGCCCTGTTCTTTATACAAAAGTCCCAACTCGTATTTGACCCGCAGCCTTTGATCCTGCGAGATCCCCTGGATTTTCAGGGCCTTCTCGAGAGCTTGGCGAGCTTGCTCCCACATACCTTTTTCCTTGAAACACAAGGCTAACATGTTAGCTGTTTCAAAGGGGTTCTGTCCTTGGTTCAAGGCGATTTGGAATTGCTCGATGGCATCATCCAAAAACCCCAGTTCTCGGGAGGCCACACCCATGTTGTAATTGAAGTGGGGATCTACGGTACTCGGGCCGCTGGTCTCTTTTAATTCTTTTAAAATCTCATCAACCCCGGAGACCTTTTCCGAAGTGGAGATCTGTTTAACGTCTTGAATTTCCGCAGGCCCAACCGCGTCCAGTTCAGCACCCAGATCGAAAAAGATCTCCTTCCTTTCTTCTCTGAGAAATTTCTCTACAGTTCCTTCGGTCTGGTCGATCGTTCTGCTTTCCGACGTGTGGATGCGGATGTCGCCCTTGGAACCTTTACTCTTCTCTTGCGCAGGGCTTTTTCGCCAGTCCACCTCGGCCATCAGGCTCATAACTTCCAGAGCTTTATCTTTCATCCCTTTGCGGTCATAGAACTGGACCAATCCTTTGTATTGGGCCAAGGCATCCCCCAAGAAACCCATCTTGCGGTAAATGTCCGCAATTTTCAAATACACGTGATCTAAAGATGGGTCCTGCTTCGGTACCCGTTTGTAAATGGCCATGGCCCGGGCAAAGAAATTATCCTTGGCAAAAATATCTGCGGCGAGCAGATACTCTTCCACCGCTTTCTGTTTTTCTCCCGTTTTCTCATAAAATTCAGCCAGTTTCAGGTGAGCTTTAGCGTTCTCTGGCTCTTTTTGGACGAGTTCCAAATATTTTTCCTGAGCATTAAGCTCTTTCGCCTTTCTTACCCTCAGAATTCCAAATTTATGAATCAATCCCATACATTTCTCACAAGGCGGGAGTTTTCCATGTAAAAAGCTTATCAGGTCGGGCTCCCTGCTTA
>CAYQWO010000069.1:5551-12026 GCA_964421095.1 uncultured Syntrophaceae bacterium | reverse complement strand
TTCTCTTTCAGTTTGGCAGCTAAAACGAAGACATGTTCAATATCGGTCCCGTATTTAGCAACATCAGC
Organism: uncultured Syntrophaceae bacterium; assembly: GCA_964421095.1. GTDB lineage: Bacteria > Desulfobacterota > SM23-61 > SM23-61 > SM23-61 > CAYQWO01. Next base: position 11,958 of record CAYQWO010000069.1, on the reverse strand, counting down.
CGAAACTTTCCCTTTTTTGATCATCTCCCCGATGGTGTTTCCGACCATCGCTGCGGTCATTGAAGCTCTGCCCAAACAGATGGCCTTGATGTATGGAGCCGCCAAGGCGAAAGCTTTGAAAATGTGATCCTCAAGGGAAAGCCCTCCGGCTATGGCGCAACAGGGAATGAAAGCCCCCCTTTGTTCCAGTTGTTGTAGGTATTGGTACAGTAGACTCTCCAGATAGACCGTTGGAACTCCCCATTCATTCATCATCCGCCAAGGGCTCATCCCGGTTCCTCCGCCAGCACCATCGACGGTGAGAAGGTCTATCTTCGCATCGGAAGCATATTTGACTGCCCGGGCCAGGTCGGCAGGGCGATAGGCTCCGGTTTTGAGCGAAATATGTTTCGTTCCAATCTTCTTCAACCTTTCTACCTCTTTATGAAATCCGTCCTCACTCACCATGCCCAGCCGGGAATGGCGCTCAAATTCTTTAAAATCTCCTTGTTTGAATGCTTCTTGGATAATCGGGTCTTCGGGGTCCGGGAGGACAATGTACCCCCGGCTTTTCAACTGCAGCGCTCTCTCCAAAGTGGAAAGCTTCACCTCCCCCCCGATATCCTTTGCTCCCTGCCCCCACTTCGGTTCAATGATCTTCACACCCAATTTTTCTACGACATATTCGGGGACACCCAATCGGCCATCTTCCACGTTATATTGGACAACAATCCCACCTGATCCATCGTACCACTGCTGAAATATTCTTACCCTGCGCTCCATCTCCGGGGATCGGATTACCCGGCCGTTGCGAAATTCAGCATTGGGGTCCATGCCGCAGACATTCTCACCGACGACGACCAGGGTTCCGGAGATCGCAGCGGCGATGGCCATCGATTCCCAGTGGATGCGGGCGATATCCGTGGATCCCAGAGCCCCGGTAAAATAGGGAACTCGTAAGGGAATCCTTTCCTCGCTCCCCACGGATGTGGAAATATCCACCACTGGGAAGGTAGCATGATCCGAGTCGGCGGGGACGCCCACCGCCCCCACACACGTGCCCTGAATGTTGAAGTGGGAATAATCGACTGGGTAATCCTTTTCAGAACCCGCAGTGACCTTCGCAAAAGGCTGCGGGTAGAGGATCTCCCTCCCCCGTAAGGCGGAGCGGCCTACCTCACAAGGGCCCGGACAACCATCCAGGCAGGTGACGCAGATTCCTGATCCCGGGGCAGCCCCAACCCGATTCCGGCTCATTGTTGCCGCGCTGGCATTCGCTTTACTGTAAGACATATTCCGAATTCTCCTTTTCCATCAAAATTTGATTGAGCCGCGCCTTTTCAATTTCCTCCCCAAAAATAAAAAGGCGCCCCTTCTCCATCTGGACGCCTTTGTCACCCCGGGTGCCGCACTCCATTGGGCAGCACGATATATTTGCGGTTTGCTTAATAATAAAACATCATGATTAAAATTTTGTCAAGCATTTTTTTGAGCAATCAGCCAGATATTTTCTCCTATGAAAAAATAATAATAAAAACAATAAGTTTCGATTAAAAACTTAGACTAACCGTTAAGATTTGGGCCCTATCTTCCGGTTGAGAGCTGGCTGGGGATGCCGGAATCTTAGGTTGGAGAATTCAGCTTTGGATCTGGTTGGCCAGGATGACCGCCTCGGCGATCTCCCGCATTGACTTACGCAGGTCCATAGATTTCTTCTGGAGCCTGCGGAAAGCTTCTTCTTCAGAAAGGTGCTGTTCCTTCATTAAAATTCCCTTGGCCCGCTCCACGAGCTTCCGGGACATCAGCTCATCTTCGATAATCTTGGCCTTCATGATCAAGCCGGCGTTCTCGATGGCAATGGCCGCCTGGTTGGCCACGGTGGTCAACACCTCCACCTCACTCTTGGTAAACTTGTGGGAAAAGGAAGTATAGCAATTGATCACCCCGATTATCTTATCCTTCACGGACATGGGTACGCTCAACATGGAGACCAGCCCCTCTCGGCGAGCCAACTCCTTCTCCTTGTATCTTGGCTCCTTGAGGACATTGTAGATCATCATCGGCTTGTTTTCTTGGGCTACGTACCCCACCACGCCCTCTCCCAACTTGAGGCTTCTCTCTTTCAAATACTCTTCGCTTATCGCCTGGGTGGCCCTGATTTTCAGGGCGTTATCCCGCTCATCCAACAGCCAAAGGGAGCAGATTTTCGACTTCATCACCTCAGCCGTAACCACCACAATCAAACGCAGGATGTCTTCCAGGTAAAGGTCAGAGGAAATCGCCTTGCTAATCTTAGAAAGGGCTTCTAATTTTTGGATCAATGATCCTTTGGAGCCTGTAGAGCTCATCGAAATCGCCCCAACCTTTTATCCATACTCTTGGGTGTTTTTTTGCCCAGGGCCACCCAAAACCTCTCTTATTTTCTAACTTTGATAGTATAAACCAAGGCGTTTGTCAAGGTCATTTTCCTGACACAAATCATAGAGAAAATTCCGGAATCGGTATAAAAAGGTTGTGAAAAAAAGATTTTGTTCTAAAATAACTTTATGGAGGAAAGGGGATTCGTTCAATGATTGAAAAGAGTGGGCAGATCAGTCGCCGGGATTTTCTGAAAACCGCAGCCGCCGGGTTGGCCTTGAGTCTTGCGGGAAGGTCAAGTTTTATAGAGGCCAAAGAGGAGCATGATCTGGTCGTCATATCCGGCGATCCGGTTACGGCGACAAGGGCCGCGCTGGAAGCCATGGGGGGGATCTCTCGCTTCGTCCCGAAAGCGAAGCGCGTGGTTCTCAAGCCCAATATGTCTTTTTCCAATCCCCCGGAGTGGGGCTCTACCACCCATCCCTTAGTGGTGGCCACGGTCGCGCAGGCTTGTATCGATGCCGGTGCACAGCGGGTTATGGTTCTGGATTATCCGCTGCGGCCGGCTGAACTCTGTCTCAAACGCTCAGGCATTCAGGAGGCCTGCAAGTCAATCAAGGGTGTTCATGTCCTGGCCCTGGAGGACAGGAAATTCTTCCGAGAAGTCAAGGTTCCCCAGGGAAAAGTCTTGGATCGCGTGGAGGTACTCAAAGAAGTCTTGGACAGCGATGTGCTCATCAACCTCCCCCAGGCCAAGACCCATTCCGCCACGGGCGTAAGCCTGGGAATCAAGAATCTAATGGGTCTGATCTGGGACCGGTATAGTTTCCACTCCAAGTACAACATCAATCAGGCGCTGGCTGACCTCGCCACGGTGATCAAGCCTCAACTGACGATCCTGGACGCCACTCGCGCTTTGGTCTCTGGAGGACCGGCGGGACCCGGGGAGGTGCAAAAACCTAACTTGATAATCGCAGGCATCGACCCCGTGGCCGTGGACTCTTACGCTGTGAGCGTGGCCCCTTGGTATGGTCAAAACTTCAAGGGTCGGCAGGTCGAGCACCTGCTGGTCGCTCACCAGCGGGGTCTGGGAAAGATCGACCTCGAACAGCTTAGAGTTTTCAAAGGAAAAGCATGAGGACCTTCCTGCAGGCTCTCTCCTTCCTTATTTTTACCACCCTTTTTATCTTCGCCAACTACAAACTCCCCGAATGGCTTCCTGCGGATGTGTACCTGCGCCTGGACCCACTTCTGGGACTGAGCGCGGTGTTGGCCGGCAAGGAGGTCATCAACAGGGCCCTCTGGTCCCTCATCGTTCTTGGGGCCACGCTCGTCATCGGCCGGTTCTTCTGCGCCTATGTCTGCCCGCTGGGGGCCACCATTGATTTTTGGGACTTTCTGTCTTTTCGCCAAAAGAACCGCCAGGGGTTGAAAAGCGAAGCCAGCTGGCGGAAGCTAAAATTAATTTTGCTCATTCTTTTCCTTAGCTCTGCTCTCGCTGGCCTTTCCTTGGCTTACCTCATGGATCCTCTACCTTTCTTAACCCGCTTCTACACCTTTTTCCTTTACCCTCTCCTGATCAGCTTGATCAATTTATTATTAGATTTCTGGCGACCGCTGTTTGAGGCCCTGGGCTGGATCGATGTATCCCACCTGCACTATGCCCAGCCGGTCTACTACATGACTTTTATAACCTTCTTGATCTTTGCCGCAATCATCGCCCTTAGCCGCATTGCTCCGCGCTTCTGGTGCAGATATCTTTGTCCACTGGGAGCTTTCCTAAGTTTCCTTTCCCCGCTCGGCCTGTTCAGGCGCCGGGTCAATCCAGAATGCAATGAATGTCTGAAATGTCAGAAGGCCTGCCCGATGGGTGCCGTACAACCGGACCCGAAGAAAACGAACCTTCCTGAATGTATTCAATGCCGTACCTGTGCCAAGGTCTGCCCCCAAGGGGCAATCTCTTTTCCGGCCCTTTCTCCTGCGAATCGGGAGGCGAAGTTGGGGGGAGAATATTCGGGTATGGATTTCTCCCGCAGAGGATTCCTTTATTCCTTTGCGGGGGGATTGACCGTTGCTTTTCTGGCTGGCCGGACCCCCTTCACCCCTCTGCAGGGCAAACACCAGCTCGTTCGTCCTCCGGGGGCCATCCCCGAGTCTGAATTTTTGCGCACCTGTATCCGCTGCGGGGAGTGCATGAAATCTTGCCTCACCAACACCCTTCAGCCCTGCTTTTGGGAATCGGGTCTGGCGGGCCTTTGGACGCCGAAGATGGACCTTCGTTTCGCCCCCTGCGAGCAGAACTGCAACGTTTGCGGCAAAGTTTGCCCCACCCAAGCCATCCGCTCTCTCTCCCTGGAAGAAAAAAACCATGCCAAAGTGGGCACGGCTGTCCTGCGGAAAGAGGTTTGCTTGGTCTGGGCCCAGGATAAACTGTGCTTGATCTGCGATGAAATCTGCCCATATAACGCGATCGTTTTCCGCACCGTGGAGGGATACCGCCGTCCCGTGGTGATTGCTTCCAAGTGCAATGGCTGCGGGTTCTGCGAGCAGAGGTGTCCCGTCCAGGGCGAGTCGGCCATCGTGGTCGTACCGAACGGTGAGATTCGTCTGAAAGAAGGTTCCTACGTCCAGGAGGCGAAAAAGCTCCAGCTGGAGTTCAAACCCGATCCCGGTGATGACAAGTACATTTTAGAGCAATCGGGCTTTAAGATCGGAGACAAGAAGCATTTGGAAAAGGGCGAACGGCCAGAAGAAAAAACCCAGTCTCCGAAGCCCAAAGAATTCCTGTAAAGAAAGGTTCAAGGATTCTAAGGTTCCAGGATGGTTTTAGAAAAATTTTATTCCTTGAATTTATTTCACTTGGCCCCCTGAATCCTGGAACCCTGCTTTTCTATTTTTCTAACGCCGTGATCCCCAGCTCTTTAATTTTTCTCCGCAGGGTATTGCGGTTGATCCCCAGGAAGCGGGCCGTCTTGGACTGGATGTGCTTGGTTTTTTCCAAAGCGGACTTAAGCAGAGTTCTTTCCACTACACCCAAAACATCGTCATAAAGTCGGCCGTTGGACCGCGGGTCCACCTTCATCTCGGTGATCATCCGGCCGAGGCGATCCTCCAGAAATTCCGTTAAAGAAATCCTTCTCCGAACCTTGGGAACACTCCGTCCCAGAGTTTCCAGTTCCTTCCGGAAACTCCAGTTTTCCTCGAGCAAGGCCCGGTTCTCGGAGGTGATCGTCTTGCGCATCAGCATGGCCTCATTCATCAGAGAGCAAACTTCCCCCAGAAATCCAAAGTCTTCGGTAATGGCCACCGGGTCTTCGAAAATGTGGTCCACCCCCAGAATCGCTGCGATGGCCCCCTGGGATTTCAGCGGGGCACAGAGGAAAGAAGCATGGGAACGCTTCAGGGTTGTTTTCCCCCTCCCGTCGAAAAGCCAGATATTTTCTCCGCCATCGATCACGGCGGCCATCTGCCCCTTTTCTAAGATGCGCTGGATCACTCCCGACCCAAAATATTCCTTCCGTCGTTTCATCTCTTCGCCGGAAAGTCCAAGGGCCGCACCGATTTCCCACTCGTTTGATTCGGCGCCCAGCACCAAGAAGGCCCCCCGCTTCATTCCCATATTGCGGGAAAGAATGCCGAGAATTGGTGCATACGTCTCCTTCAGATCGAAGGATGAGTTTAGAACCCTGGCGATCTCGTACAGAGACCTCACCTGGGGGATGGCTTTTTCCTCTTCGTCTCTGGCAATTGCGGCATTCATGGATTTTTTCCTCGAGCAAATGAGAAAAGGTTACCCGTCATAGCTCTCCCCTGGTAACAGGCAACCTCCTTTGGATTGGAGACCCTTTGAAATCCCCTGTCCGGGAAACGGAAATAGGAGGGGAATTCGCTTCTACCCCTGCGTTTGACCCTCAGGCTACTAAAAGCAAGAAAACCTGTCAAGACCCTCTTCCGGGTCAAAAAAGCCAACGCTGGAAAGTTTGCCCAAATAAAAAACCGAACCACCCATTTCTGAGGCCAAACCCTGGGAGTTCGGTTTCGGCAATCCAGCTTCGGCAACCAGGCGATCC
>CAYQWO010000069.1:0-5451 GCA_964421095.1 uncultured Syntrophaceae bacterium | reverse complement strand
GGACCCTTGGCTTTCCGTCCTCCGATTACTCAGAGTTTGGCTTTATCGGTGTCCTCTTTTTCTTTCTTACATCAAGAACCAATTTTATGCAAGCAAAAAATTTCGGCCTTTCTTTCCCAAAGCGAAATCAGGGTTTCAGTTTTTCTTTCAGAGAGGCCGGCACCCGCACGATCCTTCCTTCTCGGTCGACGAAGGCATGGAGCGTCGTACCGGTGACCAACTCAACTTCGTCCTCCTTTCGCCAAAGGCGGTAGGCGAATTGGATGCTGGCCCGCTTCAAGAATTCTACGGAAGTCTCAATGATGATCAGATCGTCGTACTCTGCCGAAGCATGGTATTTACAGAAGACTTCGGAAACCGGAAGGTAGATCCCCTGATTTTCCATATCCTTGTAGGCGATGCCCAGAGCCCGCATGAGTTCGGTTCGACCCATCTCGAACCACCGCAGGTAGTGGGCATAATAGACGATCCCCAGGGCATCGGTTTCCGCATAGGTGACCCGGGTTTCGATTCTATGAGGGGCCATGCTCATCGGTTTGCCGGAAAAAGAATCTCGGGGCAAATCCCCAATCCAGGAAGGGGTCCCGATCAAAATCCTTCTATAAATTTCTCCAGGAGCTCATGGCCTCTATCGATGAAAAGGCCGGCTTTCTGGGCAGAGATCTCATCAAAGAATCGTTCCTTCTTCGGGGCTTTCCCAGCATCTTCGGAAGAAAAGATGACAAAGGGGACGGGCTCCGACGAATGGGTCTTTAGAACGAGCGGCGTGGGATGATCCGGCAGAACCAGGAGGCGAAAATTCTCGTAGGTCTGCAAGCCCTGCAGAACAGGGCCGACGATTTTCCCGTCAAATTCCTCTATGGCTTGAATCTTATCCTCCAGGTTGCCGTTGTGCGAGGCTTCATCCGGTGCTTCCACGTGGACGTAGACGAAGTCTTTCTTAGAGATTTCCCGCAGGGCATATTCCGCCTTGCCCGCGTAGTTCGTATCCAGGTAGCCCGTCGCCCCTGGCACATTGATGATTTCCAGCCCAGCGTAAAAACCAATCCCTTTCATCAGGTCTACGGCTGAGATCACTGACCCCTCGAGGCCAAATCTTTTGGTGATGGGAAGCAGGGAAGGTGCTTTCCCCTGTCCCCACAACCAGATGGCGTTTGCTGGTTTCTTCCCGGATTTTTGGCGGGCTTGGTTGACCGGATGATTCTGCAAAAATTTCTGGGCTTCTTCCATCAACCCGCAAATCTCCTCTTCGCCTTCTCCCCGCGGCAGGTATTCAACAATATGCTTTCCGGTGATGTCGTGCGGTGGGGTAGTCTTAAGGGAGAGGCTCCTTCCTCCGTTTCGCCAGACGAGAAGATGACGGTAGCTGACTCCCGGGTAGAAATTGAACTGCGGGCTGCCCAGGACTTTCTCGATGTCCATAATGATCTGTCTGGCTTCTTCCGTGGAGATGTGTCCGGCGCTGAAGTCGTCCATGAAAGCCTCGCTCTCGCGCCGCGAGATGGTCAAAAGGTTGCACCGAAAAGCCACATCATTCGGAGCCAGTTTGACTCCCATGGAAGCCGCTTCCAGCGAAGCCCGACCGGTGAAGTAAAGCGCCGGGTCGTAGCCGAAGATGGAAAGGTTGGCCACATCGCTTCCCGGAGCAAGGCCCAGGGGAACCGTGCGCACCAGCCCGAGTTTTCCTTGTTGGGATAGTCGGTCCAGGTTGGGAATGTTAGCCGCCTGGAGCGGGGTTTTTCCGCCGAGCTCGGCGATGGGATAATCAGCCATCCCGTCCCCCAGGAGGACCATGTATTTTCTGCTCACAATCTATCATCCCCCATTCCCAGTTAGATGGAGAGTCTCAAACCCATTATATTCAACTCCAGGGCTCTCCCCAATCCGCCATCCGAAATCCGCAATCAAAAATCAGAGGGGTCTTCAATCCGGATGAGTACCGTTTTATCCACGGTGATAGGCAGGCGGTCGATCTCCTGTAAAGCCTTTTGCATGTTCTTCTCCCGCGCTTCATGCGTGAGCATGTATATGGGAACGGCCTTTTCCGCCCTTCTACCCTTCTGGATCACCGAGGCGATGCTGATATCCAGGCTTCCCAGAATGCCGGAGATGCGGGAGAGGACCCCCGGCCGGTCCACCACGGTGAAACGCAGGTAGTAGGTGGAAGTGATGTTATGGATGTGCTTGATTTCCGCCTCGTGCAAATGCTCCCGCTGGTAGGCGAGCAGGGGGACCCGCCGGCTGACACCCAGGCGGATATTCCGGCAAAGGTCCACCAGGTCGCTGACTACGGCGCTGCCCGTGGGCATCATGCCGGCACCGGCTCCGTAAAAAAGCGTCGACCCCACTGCATCCCCCTTGATAAAAATGGCGTTGAAAGGCCCGCCAACTGTGGATAGAAGATGTTCGGCCGGCAAAAGAGTGGGATGGACGCGGGCCTCGATGGGCCCTCCGTCCGATTTGGCAATGGCCAGCAGCTTGACGGAATAACCCAGCTCTTTGGCATGCCCAATATCCATGGGAGCGATGTTCGAGATTCCCTCGGTGTAAATATCATTCATCCGCACCTGGACTCCATAGGCCAAAGAAAGGAGGATAGAGAGCTTGTGAGCCGCGTCAATGCCTTCGACGTCCAGGGTGGGGTCGGCTTCCGCGTACCCCAACTCCTGGGCTTTTTTCAGGACCTCCGGGAAGCTCAAACCCTGATGAGTCATTTCGCTCAAGATATAGTTGGACGTCCCGTTCAGGATGCCGAAGATGACCCGGATCTTGTTCGCGACCAATCCCTCTTTGAGCGAGCGAATGATCGGAATTCCTCCGCCCACACTTCCTTCAAAGCCGACGTCCACGGCCCGTTCATCGGCGGCTCTAAATATCTCAGCGCCGTGTACAGCGAGCAAGGCTTTATTCGCTGTGACGATATGCTTCCCTCTTTCGATGGCCTGGAGGATGAAGGTCCGCGCCGGCTCCAACCCGCCGATCAGCTCGACGATGATGGCGATCTCCGGGTCTTCAATTACCTCGGCAACTTTCTGCGTCAGGAGCGCGGGATTGACCTTGACCCCGCGATCCGAAGTTATATCCAGGTCGGCAATCCGCTTAAGGACGATGGATAGGCCCAGGCGTTCCTCCAACAGCTTGGCGTTCTCTTGGAGAATCTTTACCAGCCCGGTGCCGACAGTTCCAAACCCGATGAGCCCGATGTAAATCCGATCCATTTTTTTATCCACAGAAATATTAGCCACAGAAGTCACAGAGAACACAGAGTGGCCTTAATACAATGAATCAAAAAGCCAGAAAAAAATTACCCGCAAAGGGATTCAACCTTTTTTCATTTCTATATGATGATTCTCTGTCGACTCCGTGTTCTCTGTGGCCGAAAAATTAAAGAAGCTTTTTAATGCCTTTCACCGCCTGTTTGATCCGCTGGGTATTCTCCACCAGCGCGAAGCGCACATGATCATCCCCGTATTCCCCAAAACCAATCCCGGGCGAAACAGCCACTTTGCCCACCTGGAGGACCAACTTGGAAAACTCCAGGGAGCCCATTTCTTTGAACTTATCCGGGATCTCTCCCCATACGAACATTGTGGCTTTCGGCTTCTCAATCTTCCAGCCCACCTTGCGCAGGCCGTCGACCAGAGCATCGCGCCGTTCCTGGTAAATTTTACGGATCTCCTCCACACAGCTTTGGTCCTCGGTAAGCGCGATGATCGCCGCAATCTGAATGGGCTGGAAAATGCCGTAATCCAGGTAGCTCTTGATTCGACCCAAAGCGGAGATCATCTGGCGATTGCCGACGGCAAACCCGACCCGCCATCCGGGCATACTGTAACTCTTGGAGAGCGTGAAAAATTCCAGCCCCACATCCTTGGCTCCAGGGACCTGAAGGAAGCTCGGAGCTTTGTAACCGTCGAAGACCAGGTCCGCGTACGCCAAGTCGTGGACCACCATGAGATCATGGGCCTGAGCGAAAGCAACAATCTTTGCGAAAAAATCGAGTTCTGCAACCCGCGTGGTGGGATTGTGGGGAAAAGAGATGATCAGCATCTTGGGTTTCGGCCAGGTCTGGCGCAGGGCGACCTGCAGGTCTTCAAAGAAGTCCCGGCCCTTGATCAAGGGGATGGTGCGCAGGTCTCCACCCGCAATGATCACCGAATAGGGGTGGATGGGGTAAGCGGGCGTGGGTACAAAGACGACGTCACCGGGACCGAGGGTGGCCAAAGCTAAATGGGCAATGCCCTCTTTGGCGCCGATGGTGACGATGGCTTCGCTGTCGGGGTCGACATCGACTCCGTAATTCTTGCCATACCACGCGGCAATCGCCGCGCGCAGCTTGTAGATTCCCCGCGAGGCCGAGTAACGATGATTCCGGGGATTCTTGACAGCCTCGATGAGTTTTTCCACGATATGGGCAGGGGTCGGCAGGTCCGGGTTGCCCATTCCCAGGTCGATGATATCGTCCCCCCTCCGCCTGGCCTTCATCTTCAGATCATCAACGATAGCGAAGACATAAGGAGGCAGGCGCTTGATACGGTGAAAGTCTTCCATGCAACCCTCAGAAGTGATCCTTAAAAATTTGGAACCTCAACGGCCGAAAGGGAGAAGGCATCAAAACAAAAGACCTCCCGAAGAGGTCATGATCACGGATAACTTCTTTTAAAGAGTACTTGGAAGAAGGCTCTTTGTCAAGAAGTTTCATGATGTGGATTTTGTAGTGCCGGAATTTGGCATTGCCGTCGAATTCGATCACCCCTATTGGGGGATAATTACGCACTTGGTCGGGTGAATGTCCTTAAAATACCCTCCGGCCGTTTGCACGGCCTTTTCTGCTTCATCCAGGGGAAACTTATGACTCACGATCTTCTCGATGGGGTATTTCCGCGCCTCCACCAGCTTCAGTGCTCTCCACATACTTTTGGCATCGCTGCTGAAGACCCCTTGAAATTTGATTTCCCTCATAACGATCCTATCCACCATCAGAGGAGTAAGCGTCTCGGTCCCGGTTAAAGTGGGAGCCACCAGGGTCCCGCCATTCCGGACGAGGTCGACGGATAATTGGATCGCCTTTGGGCTTCCAGCCACATCTACCACGACATCCGCCATATGCCCGCCGGTGATTTGCCTGACCCGCTCTACAACATCCTCATTCTCCACATCAATGGTGTAATCGGCCCCAAATTCCTTGGCTAACTGGAAACCCCTGGCGTCGGTGGAGATCCCCGTAACAATGATAGGGCCGCACCCAGATTCTTTCGCCACGATGACCTGGCAGAGCCCCTGCTGACCCACTCCCTGAATGACGACGGCATCGCCGATGCAGAAATCCCCGATCATCCGTCCCCAGCGGATGGCATTCGAGACGACCCCCGTGATCAAAGCCCCGGCTTCAGCAGGAACATCCTCCGAGAGTCTGTAGACAATGCTCTGCGGGGCCAGATACATGTATTC
>CAYQWO010000068.1:3504-12057 GCA_964421095.1 uncultured Syntrophaceae bacterium | reverse complement strand
GGGGTAGCAGGGGTGACACGCAGGGGAAGTCATGTGGGGTAGCACGGGAGGCCCTGGCCGATGCTGTGCAGGGCGGCAACGGGTGGATATAAGGTGACGAAGTTCCATCTGGTCGTCCAGGGAGTCGGAGTTGCCCATAGTACCGTTAGCAGCCTAAGGATAGCAAAACCGAAGGAGAGGGAAGGGGCAATGCTTTCATTGGTTTTCTGAAGAAGGGAAGGGAAGGAGATTGCGTCAATGCTGGAAACTCCGGAGAAGGTCCGGGAACTTCAGAGGAAACTATACCGGAAGGCCAAGCAGGAGCCAGAGTTTCGGTTTTATCTTCTCTATGACAAGGTGCATCGGCGAGACATCCTGAGTCATGCCTATCGCTTAGTGCGGTCGAATCAAGGGGCACCTGGAGTGGATGGGGAGACCTTTGAGGAGATCGAGAAGAGAGAAGGGGGAGCCGAGGACTCAGGTGGCGAAAGCCTCTGGAGGAAGATGATCGGAAAGCTGGATTCGGGAAAACTGAACGTCCAGTTGTGTGTCCAGAGAAGGCTGGCATGTTCAGCAGGAGTCAGTCCTGCTGGGGTAAAAGCCAGAAGCCCCGTAGCTTGAATGGCAGGAAGGAGGGAAACCGATTACCTGAAGCCCATTGACATAGTAATCCTTTAGGGATGCAAGCGAGCTGCCGGGCCGTAACGAAAGTGAACGCACAGGTGGCCTCGAAAGTTCAAATCCCCGGAGGTCGAGCCCGCAACTGTAGGGCGAAGGCAGGATGGATAGCCGCAGACTGGCTGATGCGGCTATTCACTTCGGCGGGGTGATAGCGACGGCACGGGGGCAAGGACATGCTAAGCAACTGGAGAAGCCCTCCTCGCCCTGGGGAGAAATTTCCGGAGGAAGGTAGATCCTATAACCGTAGACAGCGGGAAGTGGATCGAAGGCGAGAGGGTGGCGGATGGGTCCGTATGAGCGATGAACCGGAGTAATGTCCGGGGAGCGAAGGGACCCTGCTGTTAGCGATCTTCCAACAACATGGGGAGGCAAGGGCGAGATGAGAAAGGCGCCCATTAGTGTGCAGGACTTGAGAAGGAAGATCTATCTGAAGGCGAAGTCTGACAAGACATGGCGGTTCTGGGGACTGTATGTTCACATCTGCAAAATGGAGATGCTGCAAGAGGCCTACCGGATGGCGAGGAAGAATGATGGGGCACCCGGAATAGATGGGGTGACCTTTGAAGCCATTGAGAAGTCGGGCCTGGAGGGATTTCTTGAGCAAATCCGCAGGGAACTGGTTTCAGGCACGTATCGACCGTCGCGGAACCGAAGGAAAGAGATTCCCAAAGACAATGGGAAAGTCAGAGTCTTAGGGATACCCACAATACGGGACCGCGTGGTTGAGGGAGCACTCAAGCTGATCCTGGAGCCGATCTTTGAAGCCGACTTCCAGGATGGGTCATACGCCTATCGACCGAAGCGTACAGCCCATGAGGCCGTGAACCGTGTGGCGGAGGCAGTGGTAGGAAATAAGACTCAAGTCATCGACGTAGACCTTAAGGTCTATTTTGACAATGTTCGGCACCATATCCTTTTGAGGAAAGTGGCCGAGCGAGTGGATGATGACCAGGTGATGCGACTGCTGAAGCTGATTCTGAAAGCCAGTGGAGAGCGAGGGGTGCCGCAAGGGGGGGTAATCTCGCCGTTGCTCAGTAATATCTATCTCACCGAGGTGGATAAGATGCTGGAACGAGCAAAGAAAGTTACCCGCTGCGGAAGATATACATATCTTGAGTATGCCAGGTTTGCTGATGATCTGGTGATCCTCGTGGATGGCTTTCGGAAATGGAACTGGCTTGGCAAGGCGGCCTACCAGAGGCTCTTGGAAGAGCTGGATAAGCTTGAGGTTCAGATAAACCCAGAGAAGACTCGGATGGTGGATTTGGCCCGGGACGAGACCTTTAGCTTTCTTGGGTTTGACTTCAGAAGGGCAAAAACCCGGCGAGGGAAGTGGGGAGTTCGGATTACGCCGAGACGAAAGGCCAGGACGGCTCTTGTTCAGAAGCTCAAGGAAGTGTTTCGGCGCCTCAACTCCCAACCCGTGGATCGGGTCATATACCTGGTCAATCCTATTTTGAGAGGATGGGTTAATTATTTTCGGATCGGGCACTCGAGCCAGAGCTTTAGCTATATCAAAGGCTGGGTGGAGAAGAAGATCCGGCGACACCTTATGCGTGCACGGAAACGCCGTGGCTTCGGCTGGAACAGGTGGAGTAGAGCCTGGATGTACACCACCCTGGGTCTTTTCAATGACTACAGGGTGAGGTATTACAGGGTTGAAAGCGCTGCCAGTCGGTAGGTCTCATAATCCTTTAGATGAAGTTAACAGGAAAGCCCGGTACGGGAAAACCGTACGCCGGGTTTGACGAGGCGGGGGCTGGAAACGGGCTTACATTGAGTACCGCGCCAGTCCTCGACCCTACTGATGAGGGGGAGCTGGAGATAGGGCAAGGCTGGGCCATTGAGGCACTGCCAGACGAAAGGGGCAGAAACAGATAAGCTCAACCTAAACCACTACGCCAGCTCTCTACTCTACCCTTTTACCCATTTATGTTGGCTACAACGTGGATTCCCAGGACCCCAATTTCTGGCAGGTAACCGAGGGGAAATGCCAGGGAGTCGCCGGCTCAACAGTCGGTGGGGTAGCTGGCTGGCCGATCACACCCAAAAGCCAGAAATATTATGAGGAGTATAAGAAAGTCTATGGGGCCTATCCCATCGCCTATACCAATGGGGTTGCTTACGATGCGGTGAGGGTTTGGGCCCATGCGGTGAAGTTGGCCGGCACGGTCGAGACGGAGGCCGTAATAAAAGCCCTGGAAAGGAAAGACCTCAACTACGAAGGGGTGTGCGGCGTGATCGAAGCTTTCGATGAAATCCACAACCCCTACGGAGGGGGTTGGAAAAAGGGCGAGTCTTGGGGATGGGTCGCCTATCAATGGCAGGACGGGAAACGAGTCCCCTTCTGGCCCCAAAAATATGCGTCCGGAAGTATGCTCATTCCAGATTGGCTTAAAAAACTGCAGAAAAAATAGAGGCTCTTTCAAAAAAGAAAGAAATCGCAGCAGAGGGCCGGGCTCAGAAAGAGCCCGGCTCCGGTGGAAAGGACAGTCATGGTCGAAACGGTTATCATCTTCGGGGTTATCTGGACAGCTCTGTACTGCCTGATTGCTATCGGATTTTCTTTGCTATTTGGCGTTGCCCAAGTACTGAATCTGACTCATGGCATGATCATCATGAGCGCCTGCTACGTGGCTTTTCTTTTGGTGACCGGTCTCCACTGGTCCTTGGGTCCTAGCCTGATAGGAGGGGTCATCGGCTCGGTCCTCCTGATTGCGATCATCTATCTGGGGTTCATCAAGAAATTACTGACCGCGCCCCACACCTCGATGCTCCTGCTCACGGCAGGGTTGGCAAACGTCATCCAGCAAATTGTCATTCTCACCGTGGGGCCGGACACGAAATTCGTCCCGACCATGATTACCGGGGGCGCAACGGTCTTTTCTGTCGTTCTTTCCAACCAGCAGATTCTTAGCGTCGTTGTGGCTTTTGCCTTGGTCGCCTTGCTCGTCTTGTTTTTGCAACGAACCAAGATGGGACGCGCCATTCGAGCCGTTACGCAGGACCGTAGTACAGCCTATCTTTCGGGGATCAATGCCGAGGAGATGTATCTGGTTACGATTATTATCACCGGGATTTTGGCCGGGGTGGCCGGGCTCCTGGTGGCGCCGATTCAATCCGTCACCCCGGAAATTGGCTGGGAGATGATGGTTACTGCCTTTACGGTCACCATTTTGGCTGGGCTGGGAGGGCCGATCTGGGGGATTGTCATCGCCTCGGCCATCGTGGCCTACGCGGAACTGATCACCGCTTTCCTGATCGCTCCCATGCTTAAGGAGGGTGCTGCTTTCGTGATCATGATTTTGACCCTCATGTTCCGGCCTCAAGGACTATTCGGGAAAGGAAGGATTTAATGGAGATCGTGCGCAAGGAGTTTCTATCTATCGCGATTGTGGGAGTGATCTCCATCGGGCTGGCGGTCGTGGCTCCAGTTTCGGACTATGATTTTTATATCATCGGGCTGTTCACCTCCGCCTGCTTATGGGTTGTTTACGTGGCCTGCTGGGACCTTTTGGCTGGCTATACCGGAATGTTGAATTTTGGTCAGCTTCTTTTTGCTGGGGTGGCCGCCTACACGGTCGCCCTGTTCGAACTCAATTACCCCCTCCCCCGCCTCCTGATGATGCTGGCGGGTCTCATCGCTGGAGTCGCTTCTTCCTTACTGATCGGCCTCCCTTCTTTGCGAGTCCGAGCAGCCTATTTTGCCCTGGTGAGTTTTGCGATGCTTCTTGTCTTCTTCCGGATCACGCTTACCTTTATAGATATTTTTGGGGGCGATTATGGTTTGAGTATTCCCCGGGTGTTCAGCCGGCAAAGCCTATATTACACTTCGATCATCCTGATGGCCATAACGCTGATCAGCTTGAGATTGATCGTAAAATCCAGGATTGGCATGGCCCTCCAGTGTATCCGGGAGGATGAAGAGACGGCGCGGGCCGTGGGCATCAATATTCAACGCTATAAACTGATGGCCTGTTTGGTCAGTGCCTTTTTTACCAGCTTGGCCGGCATCTGCGGCTTCTATTATATGGGGCATATCGGACCCGAGATGTTCGGAATGATGGGCTCCTTCAACGTGGTCATCATGGGAGTGGTAGGGGGTGCGGGAACTATATTCGGTGCGGCCCTGGGAGGGGGCGTTCTTTCCGTGCTCCTGGAATATATGCGGCCCATTGCCGAATATCGTAATATTGGCTACGCCATCCTGCTTGTCGCAGTCGTCATGATGGCTTCCCGGGGGATTTGGGGCAGTTTGGCTTCTTATTTAAGGAAATAGGCGCAGGGAGAATCCAGAGGTAGGAGATTTCCCATGACTCAGTTTTTAGTGGTAAAAAGCATCTACAAGAACTTTGGCAAACTTGCCGCCTTGAGTGATATTAGCTTTTCCGTCGATCAAGGAGAATTGGTAGGGCTGATTGGGCCGAATGGGGCCGGCAAGACGACGCTCTTTAATGTGATTACTGGCTTTTATCGGGCGACCTCCGGCCAGGTGATCTTTAAGGACAAAGATATCAGTCAGGCCTATCCGAACGAACTGGCCGAAATGGGCATGGTCCGAACCTTTCAGATCCCCAGGCCCTTCAAAGAATTAACGGTCCATGACAATGTGGCTGTAGGAACTCTATTCAACCCGGAAAGAATGCATAAGACCCATCTTTCCCCGGAGGAATTCGTGGGAAAAATCTTGGAAGGGGTCAAACTCTTTCCCTACCAAGACCAGCTGGCCGGGAATTTAGGTTACGGCAACCTCAAGCTGCTGGAGGTGGGGCGGGCGCAGGGGCCTTTACCCGAGCTCCTTCTTTTGGATGAACCCTTTGCCGGTTTGACCGTCAGCGAAATTCAGTCGATCAGTGAAATCCTGAGAGGACTGGCAGCCAAGGGTTTAACGCTGGTCATTGTAGAACATAAATTGAAAGAACTCATGAAATTGGTAAAAAGGGTGATTGTCCTTCATTACGGGAAGAAGATTGCGGATGGAAATCCGGAAGAGATTTCTCAGAACGAACAGGTATTGAAAGCCTATTTAGGTAGGAGGTGGTCTAAAACCAATGCTTGAAATTAAAAATTTATCCGTCTATTACGGTCATGCTCTGGCCTTGGAAAATATCAATATAACCGTATCGGAGAAGGGACTCACTGCGGTCATCGGGCCGAATGGGGCAGGAAAGACCACCCTCCTGAAAACGATCTCCCGGATTGTTGATCCAGCCAAAGGGTCCATTACTTTCAATGGCCAAAATTTATTGGAATATCAACCTCATAGGTTGGCCAAAATGGGAATTGCCCATTGTCCGGAGGGACGAAAGCCATTCCCCGAGATGTCCGTTCTCGAAAACTTGCTCATCGGAGGTTACGTGCTATCCTCCTCCCAAATGGCCTCCCGCCTAAAAATGGTCTTTGACCTTTTCCCGATCCTCCAGGAAAGGAAGAACCAGCTGAGTATTACTCTATCCGGTGGGGAGCAGCAAATGCTGGCCATCGGCCGGGCCCTTATGGTTTTTCCCTCCCTCCTTCTGATCGACGAGCCCTCTCTGGGGTTATCCCCATTGATCGTGGATGAATTAGAGAGGACGATTGCCAATATCAAGGAAACGGGCGTAACCGTGTTGATGGTGGAAGGAAATGTGGATCTCATTCGAGACCTGCCCGATGCGGTGTACGTGTTGGATCATGGGAGCTTAGTGTATTCCGGCTCGGTTTCCCAAATCATGAATGATGCCAACCTTTCCAGGACCTATTTGGGCATCTAAGAAAAGGCGACCGCCAGTATGCGGCCATTGCGCCAAAGGTCGGTTAGAGAAATTTGCCTGATGATTTAAGCGAGCGCATCCGCTGCCCAGAATTGTTGCGCAAGGTAGCCTCTATTGAGACAGCCATCAGCTTGATTCAAGATGGCATGGCCGTGGGAGTTTGCAGTGACCTTCTCCCCCTCTGCCGAACCCTGGAGAAGGAGGCCAAAGAAGGGAGGCATCTGCAAATTCAATTATGGTCCGGGGTGGCCATTTTGCAAGCCGACCGCATCCTGGGAAAGCTGGGGATCATCAGGCGCCGGATTGGACAACAGACCCTCCTCAGAGGGGCGATCAACGCCCGACAGGTAGAGTACCTGGACACCCCCCTTGGCTTTTTCTACCAATCCATCCGGGGCGAAGAGCTGGGCAATCTGGATCTGGCCTTCGTGGAGGCCGTGGGGATCACCCCCGAGGGCCATCTGATCCCATCTTATCGCCTCCATGATATGCCCAATTTCGTCCAGGCTGCCAAGAAAGTGATTGTCCAGCTCAGTACCTATTATCCTTTGGCTTTCGAAGGCATGCACGATGTTTATCTTCCCTCGAATCCTCCTCATAAGAAACCCATCCCCGTTCTTCGCGTGCAAGATCGAGTGGGTACGCCCTATATTTCCTTAGATCCTGAAAAGGTGGCCTGCATCTTCATCTCGGAGGAACCTGAACCCATAGAGATGACCGATTCCCTCGATGAGGTGAGCAGGAAAATTGCCCAACATCTGGTGGCCTTTTTGGAGGATGAGGTTGGCGCGGGAAAGCTACCTCCCACCCTCCTGCCCATGGAAATCGGATTGGGGGCGATTCCCGCCGCCGTCCTGAATGAATTGGGGAACTCAGAGTTCGCAGACCTGGAGTTCTATTCTGCTGTTCTCAATGATGGCATATTGGATTTAATGGCCAGAGGTAAAGTTAGGGCGGCATCCGGAACTGGCTTTTTTCTTTCTCCACGAGGTGAAAAAAACCTATTGCAAAACCTTGCCGAGTACAAGAAGAGGGTTGTCTTGCGGCCTGTGGAAATCGCCGACTGTCCTGAAGTGATCATGCGCCTGGGGGTTTTGGCCCTAAACGGGGCGATTGAAGTGGATATCTACGGAAATGTCAACTCCAGCCATATTATGAATGGCGATATAGTCAGCGGAGTGGGTGGGGCGAGCGAATTCGCCCTGAATGCTTATCTCTCGGTCATCCTGATGCCATCAATCGCCAGAGGAGGGAATATTTCCTGTATTGTTCCCATGACCACTCACGTGGATATCCCCGAGCATGGAGTGGATGTGATCGTAACAGAACAAGGGGTGGCGGATTTAAGGGGGCTCACTCCCATAGAGAGAGCAGAGATAATGATTCCATCCTGCGCTCATCCGCTCTATCGTCCCATTCTTCAGGACTACTTCCAGAGGGCGGTGCGGGAAGGCGGAGCGCATGAGCCTCATCTCCTGGACGAAGCTCTATCTTTCCATCAAAGATTCTTAAAGACCGGAACCATGAAAAAATAGAAGAGGAGGAAAAAATGGCCCAGAAAACATTGGCTCATATTTTGGGCGATTTTGCTTACAATCTTTCCTATCGGGACCTACCACCGGAAATCGTGGAGAAAGCACAAATCAGCGTGGTAGATGGGATCGGCTGTGCCCTTGCTGGATATGATTTGCCTTCTTCCCGGATCGCCAGAAATCTATGGAAGGAGCTGAAAGCGGAAGGCAAAGCGACCGCATGGATGAATGGCGAAAAGGGCGACCCCGAAACCACTGCCTGGGTGAATTGCCTTCTCATGCATAGCATCCTGCACGATGACATGCAGGAGTCTACCGTCGGACACATGGGGTCTTTGGTCATTCCTGTGGCGTATGCCCTGGCCGAACAGGAGGGGAAGGGGGGAAGAGATTTCCTAACCGCAGTGGTGGCCGCCTATGAAGTTGCCGGGAGAATTGCCCTGAAGTCTGGCATCCCCATCGTCAAACGAGGATTCCGGGCCAGCCCGGTTTTTGGCCCTTTTGCTGCGGCGACGGCGGCGGGAAAACTGATCGGCTTAACCCGAGAACAAATACAAAATGCCATTGCTTGCGCCGCCAGCTTCTCCTGTGGGTTGCTGGAAGCGGTG